>JAPLER010000249.1 GCA_026391115.1 Bacteroidota bacterium
AACTTCAGAAGTATTCTTTGTACTATTGTTTTGGGATATCTTTCTATCCAATTCAGCCAAACTTCTAGAGAACAAGGGCACATTAGGTTTTAATTCTGTTGCGATCCTATAACCTGGAGCTGCCAACCCTTGATCCCCTTGCATTTCAAACATAAATCCAGCAAGGTAATGAGCCGCTGCATTTTGATATGAATTTTTTAATGAGTTGACTTCCGGTGAGTTAATTAGATTAACAGGGTAACCGTTGATGCTATTTATAGATGAAGAAGCCTGCGGATTATTGGATCGATCCTTACTTTCTTTTTCTTTAATTGATTGAATTTTCAGTTCATTTATGCGATCAATAACCGTCTCTCGCTCGGCCAGCTTCTTAGCTGCAACTCTTGCGTTTTCATATTGCTTGTCTAAAAAATGAGTGATGGCCAGATTAAAACTAATCATGCTTTTTTCATAGTCTTTAGGCTGGTAAGTATTTTTGGAACCAGCGGCAAATATGAAACTAAAAACTTCAGTGGAAGTTTTTCCTAAATTTAGCTTAGCTTGAGACATCCAATCGTCAACTACTCTATCGGCTTGCCTAAGGTTTTCTATGCTTGCATTACTGTTTTGACCGCCACTTAATTGCAGCAATGTAGTTTTATCTAGGTAATAAGGGATATCTTTGTCTTTGATATCCTTGTGCGTGTCTTCTAACCCTAAGAGTGAGCCTTGAACATTGCCCACCCTTAGTAGGTTGTTAGAGTCATTTAATTTTTTTTGATTTGGCCCTGTTGCACAACCTGTAAGTGAAATTACTAAAGCCAATGCTATAAAGTTAAATAATTTAAAAACAGTAGTTGGGTATTTCTTCTTGCAAGCAAATGTAGCAAGACTGGAATCATTATTAAACTTCATTTGATAACTTTATTTTTTAAAATTGTCTTTACAAAATAATAATAATTCTTAAGTTACTATTTTTGGAAATTTAGTAACTAGGTTTTACATTAGATTTAATGGGTAAAAATACAAATATTACTTAAACACACGAGCTAAATTTTGGAAAGGATCAATCTTTAGAATTTATACACAACACTGACCGTGAAAAAGCTTGCTGAACTTCCGCTTACACCAGCCAATTTATCGTAAATAGAATATGAATATCTAGCTGCAGCATTAGAACTAATAGTTTGCTCGTAACCTATACCAACCAGCGTACCAGAACCACTTACTTTTGAACTGGCCGCCCCAGATCCAGATCCAGTTACTATTGAAACATTATTTTGAGCACTGATTGAGTGTAAGCCTAACTTTAAGTACAAGCCATTCAAACTAGAGGCTTTTTCTGGTCTCAATACTGCTGAATAATCAACACCAGACAAGCTGTATTGAGCAGTTCCAGAATAAGAAACGCTAGTACGGCTTACTCCAGAAAAGGTTGCATTAGCCGTTGATGAAGCAATGTAACCCAACTCTGCCCCAACATTTTCTGTAAATGTGTAACCACCAAAAAATTCTGGTAACAGTTATCCCTGTATCTTGAGAGCTAGTTGCTGATCCGCCAACTGCGCTAACTAAAACTGAAGCTATGCTTGATTGATTTTTAAATTTTATGAATGCATATTCTGCACCCACATAAGATTTCTGATCTGCAGAATCTTGCGCATAGGAATTCGCAATAAATAAGCAACTGAAAAAAGTTAACAAAATTTTATTCAATTTGATTGTGTGCATTTTAAATCCTGTAAATAATTGACTTTTTAAATTTTCAATTTGCATCTTAAGTCAATTTATTCATATATTGCTAATTTTTTTTATTTTTATAATTTAATACTTAATTGGTAATTAATTTGATTCTATTTTTTTATAAATATCAAATAGAGCTATCAAAAGACTCGTTGTAAAAGAGCCACTGGTTATCCACAGTTGAAGCTATCAAAACCAAAGCAAATATGTATTTTCTGTAGTTACCGCGTAAGTCGTTGAATTCGTTGACCCGACAGCTTGGACGGACTCAGGTTGCCCAAACCGAACCAAAGAAAACAAACTGTAGCTCTGTATTTATTACTTTAGGAGCACAGAAATGAAACAAGCAAAAACACTCACAGCTGCGGAACTTCGCAGAGTAACTGACTCTATCGCCACCCGCGCCCACCCAGTTCGCAACAGAGCCATGCTGATGATGACCCACTTAGCCGGACTTCGCGTGG
>JAPLER010000359.1 GCA_026391115.1 Bacteroidota bacterium
ACTTCCTCCTCTGCCACTTAAATTACCATTTGGCTTTTGCAAATGATTTACTACATCGTAAGTATAATTTGTTGTTCCCCCCACAGGATTAATTTCAGTGTTAGCTGCTCCTATTAGCTGAGATGCATTATTTACATTTTGTTTAATAACAGTTGTAGTACCTATAAACGCAGTATTAATATTTACAATAAACATTTGTGTGCTACAGTTCGGTGTTGTACTTGCATCGCAAACTTTTAAATAAAAAGTATCAACCCCTGTTAAACCAACAGTAGGAGTATAAGTAAATAAGCCATTATTAGGTTTTATTGTAATGCTACAACCTTTATTGCTTGTAGTAGCACTTGCACCACCAGCATTTACAATACTATATGTGTAGCTACCTACACCACCTGAAACATTTGAAAATACAGATGCTTGCCCGCGATAAGTGGTATTGATTGTTGTATTGTTAACAATATTTGTAGTATTAGCAGTAAATGGAAGTCCAACACGGATAATATGCTTTTGAATTGCACAAGAATTTGGAGTATTGTTATCACACACTTTTATGTAAAAGCTATCTGTACCAGTAAATCCAGGTGCAGGTGTATAAGTATAATTTGTACCCACAATTGACACAGTTCCTCCAGCAATTGTATTAGAAGCAGCAATACCATTTACATCAACAGCACTGTACGAATAAGGTATTTTACCACCCACTACATTAAACTCAGGAGTTGCAATATTTGTTAGTGCAGTATTTAGGTTTGTGCCATTTAAAATAGTAACAGTATCAATACTAAATTGCGTACCTACTGTAACAACATACATTTTTATCAAACAAGTTGTTGGTGCAATACCACCATTATCACAAAGTCTTATGTAAAATGTATCTTTACCGTTAAACGAAATTGGAGGAGCTGGAGGCACATAATTAAATACACCGTTTACAGGTATAATGGCTGGAGTTAAAGTACCACCTCTATTAGAACCTGTTCTTGGATTACCTAGAGCATCAACATAAGTAAAAGCATAGGGTGAATTTCCACAGCTTGGAGCCATATCAGTTCTTACATTGCCAGCATAAGGTGGTAACCCTGAAACTCTAGTTATATATTTAGTAGAAACATCAGCAGTTAATGGGCAACCAACTGTAACTACGTGCATTTGTGTTGTACACAAATTGCTTGGATCGCAACCTTTTACATAAAAAGTATCGTTACCAATAAATTGAAATGGAGGTGTATAAAAATATCCTCTTTGTGTATCTACTAGATCTTGAAATTTAACACCATCGCAAATTCTTTGTAAAGTAATTTTACTGGTATCCATTAAAGTTGTATCGAAGGCTAATTGACTAAACAACCAATCTAAGCGTTTTGGAGGATAGGTAATGCTTGTCTTTATTTCTAAAGGAGCTCTATCGTAAGTATATGTGTAGTTATATGTAGAATCTGAGTACTTTGTAATAGTGTCATTTGTGTTATCAATTATAGTTTTTGCTGCCAAATTATTTAAGTAAGTACCACCACTATATCCATAACTTTCTGCACCACCAATACCATAAGTAATAGTATTAAACCTTACATCGCTACTTACTAAAACTTGTGCAGCAGCAGCTGTCCATCCTTTTACAACAATTTTATATCTGGCATCTTGAGGGTGTACTTTAACACAAGAATTACCACCAAAGTTTGTAGCTAAACCAGCTCCATTAATTTTAAGGCTTGCCATTCCCGAATCTGGAATAATAATAGATACAAAATTCTCATCAATGGCTTCTTTATCATTTCTATAAAAACCTACTTTAGAAATGGCTTGATCAACTGGGCTTAAGTAAATCATTTCAGGATCTCCATCGCCAGTATTACAGTTACCACTTGTCATAAACTGTGCAACAGCAATAGCTTTACTTCCTTCAAATAGACAAGGAGCATTACTAGAAAAAGACACAAAACCAAAAGGTGGAACCAAGGTTTGTACCCCTTTGTTTATACTAACATAAGTACCTGTATCTTTTGCAACAATTTTAT
>JAPLER010000305.1 GCA_026391115.1 Bacteroidota bacterium
TTTTTGCTACCTCTTTATTATAAATTTGTTTTTTTATGTCAATTACAAAATCATTTTGTGGTATCTTTTGTTTTGCTAGCTCAACTACTTTGTATTAAATATTCCACCACCAATACTTCTAAACATCTCTTTGTTTGCATTTACAGTCTTTGCAAATCCTTGCCACCCAAAGCTGCTGTTATTACTTTCTACAACATACAGTAAAATGTAGTTAATATTAGCATTAATATTTTGCAAAATAAAATTTCAAATATGGATTTGCTGATGCTGTATTAGCGAACTATTAAATCTGTAATAACAGGGGTATGATCTGACAATTTCAATCTTGGAGAATTGTAATAAATAGCATCAACACCTTTGTTCATAAATACTACATCAATTCTCATACTTGGTATTTTGCTAAAATAAGTAGACTGCCAACCCAAATGATTTTGCAAATAAGCATCCTTTAAATTTTTACTTAAAATATGATATACGTAAGAGGAAGGTGTTGAGTTTAAATCACCACAAAAAACAAATGGTACAGTTGTAGTGTCCAATACTTCTTTGATTAGTTCTGCTTGTGCAATATGACTTGTATCAAAGTGTTTTATTTTAGTAAAAGCACTACTATGCATTATTAAATTGCTATCATCAACTACATATTTAAAGTCACTCAATTTTTGTTCCTTAGGTAATTTTATATACATACTTCGCAAGTGTGTATTATAAAATCTCACTGTTTTTGAATCCACTAAAACATCAGCAAAACCAAGACTTTCAGTAAAATGATTTCCAGAATAATTAATATGATTTGAATAGACAATAGGATATTTTGAAAAAATACAAGTACCATATTGCTCTCGCCCTTTATAAGCAGCAATAAATGTATCTATATCTACAGAGAAATATGTATATGGATAATGTAAACTATCTCTAATATAAATGAATGCAGGAACACTCCATTCGTTAATAATATTATCAACATCCTGCAAGCAAACAACATCTGCATTCGTCTGTTTTATAAACTCAAAATATCTTTCACTACCTCTTTTCTTTTTGCCTAGATATACATCATCTGTAAAGTCTCTTACATTCCAGCTTAACAACTTTATAGTCCTTGGTAGTTTAGTAATCGTGGTCTCGTTTTTAAAAAATACAAAACCAATATTTGAAACAATATTCTTGTAACCAAATATCTCTTACATTCCAACTCAACAACTTAATGCTTTTTGATTGATTAGTAGTTGCAGTTTCTTTTTTAAAAAAAACAAAACCAATATTTGAAACAATATTCTTGTAACCTAATACTATCATTAAAACAATTAGTAAACTTTTCTTTTTGTTAACAAATAAATAAAACACAAGCCACAAAAGCATTACAAGCAAGAGCAATGGAAAACCAATTGCTAGAAAAGTAAAACCAAAAAAGTATTTGGGGTGAACAAATGGTGTTAAACAAGATAATAAATATAAAATAGCAGATACTACAAAAGCATATTTAACAACGTATGAAAACCATTTATTTTGAAATAGTTTTTTCATATTATTCTTTACTTGCTCTTTCTAAAAATTCTTTCTCATCTTTTGATAAACTACTGTAGC
>JAPLER010000424.1 GCA_026391115.1 Bacteroidota bacterium
TGTTCGTCAAATGTCTATTCAAGCGGTTCTTCGTACATTACAAACTGCAATGGAATAATTGCTCTTGGCGGTGTTTTAGACCGCGTTCGCATCACCACAGTCAACGGCACAGACACCTTTGATGCTGGCGCAGTAAACATTACTTGGGAATAAAACTATGTACACAGGTAAATCAATAAATGTAATTACAGGCGAAGTAACTGATGTAGCACTTACTAAAAATGAGATAGATGCAATACATGCTATGCCTGAACCAACTCCACAACCCAGACGTATAGATGCCCGTAGATTAAGGCTAGCACTACTGCAATTAGGTCTATTGGATGATATTGAATCAGCTATAACAAGTCTTGGCGCTGCCGCTAAAATTGAATGGGAATATGCAATTTCCATACAAGAAGATAACCTCTTATGTGTAGCCATAACTACCCAGCTAGGTTTAGACGTTGACGCTATATTCACCTTGGCTGGTTCTTTATTGTAAAACTATAATGTATAGAACTCAAAACTTAAGAGTAGGAATATAAAATGTTAATATTAGCAACAACAACTGATAAAATTCAAGTATTACTTACAAGTGCAATTACAACAAATCAATTAGATTGTATTGCAACTTATAAGGACATTTCAACTACAGCTTATTCTGGCAGTTCTCCAACACTTGTTACAACTAACAATACAACTGCTGTAGATTTGGTGCCAGCACCAGCTTCTAATGTTCAGAGAATTGTAGACTTTATAAGTGTTTACAATGCTGATACTGCAAATGCTACAGTAACTGTAAGAATAAATAGAAATAGCTCTACTGGAGTACTTTTTAGATGCACTTTAGCAACAAATGAGTTACTTTTATATGTTGAAGGAAAGGGTTGGAATATACACTCAAGTAGTGGTTTATCTAAACAATCTTTAACATATGATAATAGTAATATTAGTTCAAATCCAAACTATTTAATTAATGGTGGTTTTCAAATTTCTCAGGCTGCAACCTCGGCTACAATTACTGCTGGAACTGCAACCCCTACAGCATCTTTAGGATATCAAACTGTAGACTCTTGGTTTGCTTATTCTGTTGGTGGTAATCCTACAATTGCTCAAGTAGCTGGTTCTGGTGCTACTCCTAATAGACTTCAATTAACAGGTGCAGCATCTATAACTTCTGTTGGTATTGGTCAGAGATTAGAAGCTATAAATACAACATCATTAGCTTTAAAGACAGTAACTTTATCATTTGAATGTAGTAATTCTTTACTTACCTCTTTAACTGTAGTAGCTAATAGACCTACAACTACAGCTAACACATTTGGCACTATTGGAACACCTACAAAGACTTTAATAAATTCTACTAATGTTACAATTAATTCAACTTTAACTAGATATTCAGTAACATTTACTTGTCCACAAGATGTTGATAAAGGGCTGGAAATACTATTTGTTTTAGGTGCTCAAACATCAGGAACCTTTGTATTATCTAATGTTAAATTAGAAGAAGGTAGTGTTTCTACTACTTATGTAAGTTCTGATTTTGTAAGTGAATTAACACGAAGTCAAAGATACTTTGTAGCAGCAACTTTGCTTGTGGGTCAAGCAACCACCCAAACTTGGGTTAGTTCATACACTTTTCCTTCTACAATGAGAACAACACCTATTAGGATTGGTGGTGGTTCTGGATATGCTGTAGCTCTTCTTAATTCTTTTGGTATTGCTCACTATCAATCAATAGCAGCTAGTCTAGCCTTTACTTTTAGTGCCTATATCCCCTAACTTTAAACAATACAAATAAAAACAATGGAATTTACATATAAACTAGTACAAAATCAACCAAACTCCATCATAAGACTTGAAGATGGAGCAATTATTCCTAATGCAGTTAATGGTGATTGGCAGTTATATGAAGCTTGGTTAGCAGAGGGTAATACACCACAACCAGCAGATGAATTACCAGTTCCAGTTAGACAACTAGATGCTACAACTTTAAGATTAGCTTTGCTTCAACTTAATTTATTAGATGATGTAGAAAAAGAATTAAGTCTTTTACCAAGAGCAGCACAAATTGCTTGGGAA
>JAPLER010000385.1 GCA_026391115.1 Bacteroidota bacterium
CGGTTGGAAATCTAAATTTATCAGTTCCTAGTGAGTAATATATCACAACGCTTGTATTGTTTAAACTTACAACAGCTGGTTTATGTTTCAGTTTTTTCATTAATATTATTTGTATCAAAATAATACAGTTTAGTCCATTTTTAGGAAACTTTTTACAATACTACAGATAAATCTATTTAAGATTTTGATGAAAATAAAACTATTTAAGAATTGAAATCCTTACTGGTTAAGGTTTTTGATAAATTCAGGGTATAAATTTGAAGATTTAGTAAAACTCTAAAAAGGGTCTTTTTTATTCCTGTCCTCCCGACTACCAAAAAAAGCTCATCATAATTGATGAGCTTTTTTATTGTATATATTTCCTTGTGTTAATTTACTCCACTCACAGTTACATCTTTAACAATTTTTTGAACCAATCCTTGTAATACTTTCCCAGGTCCAACTTCTGTAAATTGAGTTGCCCCATCATCATTCATTGCTTGCACGCTTTGTGTCCATTTTACAGCACCAGTTAATTGTGCTATTAAATTTTGTTTTATTTCAAATGCATTATTTACGGCAGTTGCAACAACATTTTGATATATAGGGCAAATAGGGTCGTTAAAATGTGTTGCTTCTATTGCTGCTGCTAATTCTTCTTTTGCTGGTAACATTAATGGGCTATGAAACGCACCACCAACTGGTAATACTAATGCACGTTTTGCACCTGCTGATTTCATTTTTTCACAAGCAATTTCAATACCTTTTATACTACCACTTATTACCAATTGACCAGGACAATTGTAATTTGCAGCTGCTACAACTTCATTATCTTGTAGCTGAATTTCTTTACAAATTTCTTCTACTTTATCATCAGCCAAAGCCAATACAGCAGCCATTGTGCTTGGGTTTAACTCACAAGCTTTTTGCATAGCAGTAGCTCTAATGCTTACTAATTTCAGGGCGTCTTCAAAACTTAGAACTTTATTAGCAACCAAAGCACTAAATTCTCCAAGCGAATGGCCAGCAACCATATTTGGAGTTGGATTCTCTAAGGTAGAATAGGCAATAACACTGTGTAAAAAAATGGCTGGTTGCGTTACTTTAGTTTGTTTTAGTTCCTCATCAGTTCCAGTAAACATTATGTTACTAATGTTAAAACCTAAAATATCATTTGCTTGCTCAAACATTTTCTTAGCAAGAGAATTGGTTTCATAAAGTTGCTTTCCCATTCCACTAAATTGTGAACCTTGACCAGGAAAAATATATGCGTGTTTGCTCATAAAAATTAGTTTGAAACAAATTTATAGGTTAGAGAAATAAAAATTCAAAAGTAAAACTCAAAAAATGTTTTCAATTACTTTCTTGCACCAAATAAAAGGCTACCAATTCTAACAATATTACTGCCTTCTTCAATGGCTAATTTATAATCTTGGCTCATTCCAAAAGATAGTTTTGAATCTTGAATTTTATGATTTGAGTTAATAGCTACTAATTGCTGAAACTCTTCACGTACAATGCTTTCATCATCTACAAAACTTGCCATTGCCATAAATCCTTTTATAGAAATATTTTTTAAATTTCCTTTTTCAACTTCATTAAAAATATTTTGAATTTCACTTTCATCAAGCCCATATTTTGTTTCTTCTTTGGCTATATAAACTTGTAGTAGGCAATCTATAATTCTATTATGCTTTGTAGCTTGCTTGTTTATTTCTTGCAATAGTTTTAAACTATCTACACTTTGAATAAGTTGTATGAAAGGTGCTATAAATTTTACTTTATTGCTTTGCAAATGACCAATGAAATGCCAGTTGATACTAAGGTGTTTCAGTGCTTCATATTTTTCAACAAGTTCCTGCACATAATTTTCACCAAAATCTCTTTGCCCAATATTGTACAATGCTTCTATATCACTTGCTGGTTTTAATTTTGATACAGCAATTAATTGAACTTTTTTTGCTTCAAGTTCGCTTTTTATTTTTTTATAATTTTCTATATTGATAGACATAAATCTTACATTTTTCCCATAAATACTATTAAACTTTTTCTATTTTTCAATAGTAAATATTCTAATAATAAACAATCGTTAAAGGCACTACAAAACCATTTATATTCTGTAGCTTTCATATTGCTAGCAACCTTTTTTATAGTATTGTTTAGATGACCAAACAAATGACCAGTATAATAAACAAATTCATCGGTGTTTAATGAGCCATTGGCTATAGATGAATATAAAGTAAATTCATTTGTATAAACACCAAATTTTAAAAGTGTAGTTGCCAGTAAAGTTTTGTACAAAGTATTAGCTGTTTTATTAAACTCATTTAAAGCATCAGCTATAATTTGTTGCTTTCTATTTTCCAGTTCAGGCAATTTTTTACTTTGCATTAATCTGGCAATATGATACAACAAAACTGGTGTGTAAGAATAGTATGGCGAAACGTATTTTGGATTTGTTACATACAACTTCTCATCAATCATTTTTAATATCAAATCATAAGTTACACTA
>JAPLER010000064.1 GCA_026391115.1 Bacteroidota bacterium
AGTAAACGAAGTTAATACTTCAATCACTAGACTGTTTTAAAATAAAAAGATTAAGAATTCGTTGAACTATAATTGCTGAAATACTTCTTTAGCAAAATCTGCTAGGCTTGGGTCTCTTGCACCCATTAATAAAAGCACAGCGTTTTCTTGTAAATGTGGCTGTAGTATTTTTACTAAATCGTTTCTATCTTCCACAAAAAAAGCATTACAACCTTTTGCTTGTAGGTCTTGTATTAAATCATTAGCACTAATATCTTTTGTAGCTGTTCCTCCTGCATAAAATATTTCACTCATCCAAATTTCATCTTGTGGGCGAAGTGCATTTGCAATTTCTTCTACAAAATCATTACGTAAAAATCTTGTTGGTCCATAACCATGTGGCTGAAACCAAGCAATTACTTTACTAGTTAGTGGTTGCACTCCTTGTATTGCAGCTGCACATTTTGCAGGATTGTGTGCATAATCATCAATCACCAATACTTCATTTTTTTTACCTAAAATTTGATTTCGACGATAAATGCCTTTATATTTTTTTAAAGCAGTAGCACAAGCTTGTAGTTGAACACCACATTGGTTTGCAACACAAACAGCGGCCAAAGCATTTTGCATATTGTGCTTGCCAATTGCCTTCATTTCAAACAAAACACCCTTGATTTTAAATTGCATATCAAAACCATTCTGATTAAAGTTGGTTGCCATAAACCCAGCTCTTTCGTCTGTTGATGAAAAATCTTGATTTGTATTTTCGGAAAAATGAGCAGCTAATTCGTGAGAGGCATTTACAATAAATTTATTGCTGTTGTTTTTAAATGTTTGAAAAATATCATTCAATTCTTCAATCTCTTTGTGATCTTTATCAATGTTTAACAATAAGCCAATTTCTGGATGATAACTCACAATACTTCCATCACTTTCATCAGCTTCTATTACCAACCATTCTCCTTTACCTACAAATGCATTACCAATAAAATTTCTTTCCTGCAATCGTACCAAACCTGCACCACTAATGATACTTGGCTGCAAACCTGCTGCATCTAATATTTCAAATATCATAGCAGTTGTTGTGCTTTTGCCACTTGTGCCACCAACAGCAATTGTCCTTTTTGTATTGCTGATGATAGTTAATAGTTCACTACGTTTTATAATAGGAATATTAAGTTGTTTTGCTTTTTGAATTTCAATATTTGAATCTTCAACTGCTGTGGAGATAATAATCAGTTCTGTGTTTTCATTAATGCCACTTGCGTCTTGAGGGAAACACTTTACTTTAAATTTTTCTAGCTTTTCTTGTGTATCATTAAAAGTATTTTCAGCAAAGTATCTATCGCTGCCACTTACATTTTTGCCAATGCCAGCACAGTATTGAGCCAAAGCACTCATGCCAGTTCCTGCAACACCAATAAAAAAAAGATTGTTTGTATTTTGAAAGTTCATTTGTTTATTTTTTAATTTTACCACAAAGGCACACAGAACACATGGTTAGTAAAGCTAATACTACTAGCAAATAGCTATGCACTACTAGCACAATTATTTCACATCATAATCCACTACAACTCTTTCTGTTATTGGGTGAGATTGACAAGTAAGAATAAATCCTTGTTCAATTTCCTCGTGTTCTAAACCCCAATTCACATCCATTTCAACCTGTCCTTCAAGTAGTTTTGCTTTGCAAGTGCAACATACACCACCTTTACATGCAAAAGGTAAATCTGCACCATTTTTTAGTGCAGCATCTAAAATATTTATCTCATCGTTAAATCCAATTTCAATATCAAAACTTCGTCCATCACTGATGATAGTAATCTTACTTTTAGCTTCAGATTTTACTTGAGGTACAAAAGTTTTATTTTTTGATTTTGCAGATGTAGTAAACAATTCAAAGTGAATTTGCTTTCTGTCAATATTCAAATTCTCTAGAAAATCTTTGGTTGCCAAAATCATTTCTTCTGGACCACAAATAAAAAACTCATTAGTGCTTTGCCAGTTAATCAATCTTGACAACTGTTGCAATTTATCAGTATCAATTCTTCCGTGACTAATAGGTGCATCTGTTTTTTCTCTACTTAAAATATGGATTAATTGCAACCTTCCAACAAACTTATTTTTTAGTGCTTCAATCTCTTCTTTAAAAATAATAGAGCCTGTATTTTTATTGCCATACACCAATATAAATTCACTTAAAGGTTCTGCTGATAAAGTGGTTTTTATAATAGATAAAATTGGCGTAATGCCACTTCCTGCTGCAATTGCAAGATATTTTTTTAAATTAGATTCATTTAATTCTGAATAGAATTTACCGTTTGGTGCAGCTACATCCAAAGTATCACCAATTTTTAATAAATCATTTGCATAGCTAGAGAATAAACCATTTTGAACTTTTTTAACAGCTATTCTAAAATCATCTTCTAAAGGCGATGAACAAAGAGAATATGAACGTCTGATTTCCTGATCTTCAATTTTAGTTTTAAGTGTAATATACTGACCTTGTTTATATGTAAATTCTTGTTTTAATTCAGTGGGAATATTGAAAGAAATTGAAACGCAGTCATTAGTTTCTTTACGAATATTTTTTATTGTTAGTGGGTAAAAATTCATTTTTAAATAGTGGTTAATTGTAAGTAGCTAGTTAGTTGGTTTTATAGTACGTAATAATCATTAAATTTTTCTCAATCCATCCATAAGAAAAGTAATCATATTTTCTTCAAGCTCTTTTCCGCTAATTTTTTGTGTACTTCTGTGCCAGCTTTCAATACCCCCAATAGCATGTAACATTATTAATACAGTAGTAGATGCATCAATTTTTTTGATTTCCTTTTGTTTAATACCCTGTTCAATGATAGCTGCAAAACGTTTTCTGTAAGTTCTGCGTTGGTTTTGCATATTACTTAAATATGGATTGTCTAGATGTTTCCATTCTCTATCGCTTACATAAACTTGCTCAAAATGATGAATCATTCCATCTATATGAAAACGTAATAAACTTTCTATTTTAGCCAAAACAGAAAGTTCACTTGCTTCAACTTCTTCCATTTTATGGGTGTAACGATTTGCCACATCAAAACAAATAATATTTAATAATTCGTTTTTGCTTTTGATGTGATTGTAAAGGCTTGCAGCTTCAACACCAACTACATCTGCAATTTCACGCATACTTGCGGCTTTAAATCCTTTTTCTTTAAATAAAGAAGCAGCTTTTTCAATGATAATGTCTTTACGACTTATTTCTTTGTTAGTTGTTTTAATACGTCCCATTCGCCAAAAATAAGCTAACAAGCGTTAGGATGATAATTTCTTCAAAAATGTCTATAAAAAGTATTGTATTAAATGTTAAAGTTTGAAATGTTTTTCTTTTGCTTCATATTTGTTGCATAATATACTTTATGATGAATTTTTTTAAATCGCTTGTTATTTTATTTTTTATAAATACAACATTTTGCTTTGCACAAAACCAAAACTATGGAAGTTGGAAAATTGAATCTTACGCCAATAATATTGTCAAGGTAACTAACACACCACAAGAATATGCAAAAAATTATAATGTTACAAATGCTGTTATGATACAACCTTTAGCAATATCTAAACATCATTATGTATCTAGCGATAGTGGAGCAATAAATATTACAGAAGCTGGCGTTTCATTGATGCCATTTGCAGCTAATGATGGTTCTCGCGGATTTAAATTATTGCTAAAAAAAGAGGAGCAAATT
Source organism: Bacteroidota bacterium (assembly GCA_026391115.1). Taxonomy (GTDB): domain Bacteria; phylum Bacteroidota; class Bacteroidia; order Chitinophagales; family Chitinophagaceae; genus CAIVPM01. The sequence goes on from JAPLER010000064.1 coordinate 3,708, forward strand.
TATGGTGGTGGGGAACGTGCTTTAGCATTGAATAGAAGAGGAACACGTTTGAATTTGTACAATAACCCCTGGTATTGCTATGGCGTTGGAGCTGACAATCTTAACTTTTCTGTGCCTTTTTTTATAAGCAATAAAGGGTATGGAGTTTTTTTTGATAATGCAAGTAAAGGTTATGCAGATATTGGCAAAAACGATTCTTCTAAATTTGAAGTGGCATTTACAAGTGGCGAAATCAATGCATACATCATAACAGGAAAATCATATCAGGAAATTTTATCTTCCTACCATAAACTTACAGGTACACAACCTTTACCACCACGTTGGGCGTTAGGAAATTTAATGAGTAGATTTGGCTATACAAGTCAAAAACAAGTTACAGAAATTGCTAAACAAATGAAGGATGAAAAAATGCCTGTCGATGCCATTATTTTCGACTTGTTTTGGTTTGGCGATGAAATAAAAGGAAGTCTTGGAAATTTAGATTGGGTGAATAAGGAAAAATGGCCTGATCCTGTAGGTATGATTTCAGGATTTACTAAGCAAAATATTAAAACAACTTTAATAACAGAACCTTATATGTTAGAGTATACAAATGCCTACAGCGAAAGTTTAGATTATTGGAGTAAAACATCTACAGATAACCCTTATACGCTAACAGATTTTTATTTTGGAAAAGGAGGTTTGATTGATATTTTTAGAAAAGATGCAGGTGATTGGATTTGGAATTACCATTATAAAAGACAAATAAAAAATGGAGTTACTGCATGGTGGACAGATTTGGGAGAACCTGAGCGTCACCCAGAAGATATGTACCACAACTTAAAAGATTGGGGCGTTACTAGAATGCTTAAGGCAAATGAAGTGCATAATATTTATGGTCATTATTGGAATAAAATGTTGTTTGAAAACTATGCAAAAGATTATCCTCAACAAAGATTATTTCATTTGAATAGAAGTGGCTTTGCTGGTAGTCAGCGTTATAGTATTTTTCCTTGGAGTGGAGATGTTGGTAGAACCTGGAGTGGCTTGCAAGCCCAACCTCTTGTAATGCTTGGTATGAGTATGAGTGGTGTGCCTTACATACATGCAGATGCTGGTGGTTTTGCACAAGGTCAGCAAGACGAAGAACTATTTGTTCGCTGGCTACAATTTGCAACTTATACGCCAATTTTTCGTCCACATGGAACTGCATTGTATGGTGTAGATCCAGATGCCCCAAGTTTTCCGAGTGAAGCAGCATTGTATCCCGAACCTTATAAAACCCTTGCAAGAAATGCAATTATAGAAAGATATAAAATGTTGCCTTACAATTATACATTGGCTTACAGACAAACAAAATTTGGCGAACCTTTGGTTAAACCATTATTCTTTAATTATAACAATGATAGTGCTGCTGTAAAAATTAATGATGAGTATTTGTTTGGAGATAATATTTTGGTTGCACCTGTTTTAGAAAAAGGACAAACAACAAAAGCAATCTATTTACCCAAAAGCAATTGGTATGATATAAAAACAAATACTTTTTTTAAAGGAGAATCCTGGACAGATTATATTGTTGATAGTTTTAAAAAGCCCATTTTTTATAAAGAAGGGAGTTTTATACCTCAATACAATTGCAATGGAGAAAATACTACTGAAATAAACAGGAAAAATTTGAATGTTTTTTATGTCCCATCAACCACAAAATCTACTTATGAAATGTATGATGATGATGGCGAAACAAAAAATGCTTTAGCTACAAGTCAATTTGAGTTGATAAAATTTTCATCTGCAGGATTTACAGCAAAAGGAGTGATGATTAGCATTGCTACAAATAATGGTAAGTATAAAAATAAACCAGTAGAAAGAGTAATTAATATGCAAATTCCTGTGAGCAAGTCGCTTGTGAAACAAGTTTTAGTAAATGGAATATCAACAAAATTTTCAATCGGTGAATCTGGTATTGTTAAGTTTGACGTATTACTAAAAAATATTCCATTAAAAATAGAAGTAAGGTTGTAGCAGCAAAATGTTATTATGTGTAAATACAAATAGTAGAAATCTACATTTAAACATTTAAGCTTTATTATTATCATATTTGCCTACACCTAAAACTAGGTGGAAATCAAATAATAATTTTTAACAAAATATTGGGATAGTCAAATTGTTATTTGGTATAATTTTATATAGAATATATGTATATAATATTAAACTATGAAAACGATTAAATTTTTAGCAGTATTAATTATTTTTTTTCTTGTCAATACTTCTTTTATTAAACAAGTAATTGATAAAGATGACTATTACATTGTTGTAAGCAAAAGCAATTATACGCTTACTATCTACGATAAAGAAAATAATTTTGTAGTAGAGTACCCTGCTGTGTTTGGTAATAGTGATAAAGGCGATAAAATGGTTGAAGGCGATAGAAAGACCCCAGAAGGAACTTTTCATATTATTAGTAAACGTCCACATCCAAAATGGGATAAATTTCTGGCACTAGATTATCCTACAGCAGATAGTTATAGAAAATTTAATGAAAGAAAAGCACAGGGTTTAATTCCTGCAAATGCAAGAATTGGTGGAAGTGTTGGTATTCATGGCACTTGGCCAAAAGAAGAGTTTGCCGTTGATGCTCATCAAAACTGGACTTTGGGATGTGTGAGTACAAAAAATGATTTCATTAGAGAAATATATAATCAATTGCCAGTAGGCACACGTGTTGAGATAGTAAAATAATCTTTATTGACTTAATTAATTATCAATATTTATTATTGCAGCCTTATTATGAATAAGCCCAATTTACACACTGTACTTTCTCCAAAACTTTTAGATATATATGATGTAGAAAATAGTATTGTAGTAATAATAGATGTTTTTAGAGCTACAAGTACTATTGCAACAGCATTATATAATGGTGCAAATAAAATAATTCCTGTAGATGATGTTGCAAAATGTATTGCACTTGGTAATGCAACACCTAACAGTATTACAGCTGGCGAGCGTGATGGCAAAGTAATTGAAGGGTTGCAATACGGCAATTCTCCAACTGATTATCCAGAAAGTTTTATTAAAGGCAAAACGCTAGTGCTTACTACAACAAATGGAACCAAATTGTTACAAATGGCATTAAACAAAAATGCAAGTAATGTAATTACAGGTTCGTTCCCTAACTTAAGTGCGGTTTGCAATTATTTAAAACAACAAAACAAAAATGTGTTTTTAGGTTGTAGTGCATGGAAAGATAGATTTAATATTGAAGACACTTTATTTGCTGGAGCTGTAATCGATCAAATAAAAGATTATTTTGAAATACATTGTGATAGTAGTTTAATGGCTTACGAAATGTATCAATTACATAAAAATGACTTAAAGACATATATAAAATCGTTAACACACTGGCATAGATTGGCTCAATATGGATTAGAAAAAGATATGGAGTATTGTGTGAGTATTGATGTTGCCAATGTATTGCCTTTGTATAAAGATGGAGCTCTTTATATATAGTTTTCAAATTATTGACCTTAAATTTTTTTAGCCTTATGCTTACATCTTTTAATATACAACTACCAATTGCAATTGGTTGCGACCACGCAGGTTTTGAATACAAGCAACAAATTATAGATTGGTTGCAACATAGTAATTTCATTGTTAAAGATTTTGGTACAAATTCATTAGCATCTGTAGATTATCCTGACTTTGCTCACCCAGTTGCATCTAGTGTTGAAAATTCTGAAACAGCTTTTGGAATATTACTTTGTGGAAGTGCAAATGGGGTTGCTATTACTGCTAATAAGCATCAACATATTCGTGCTGGGCTTTGCTGGAACAATGAAGTAGCAAAACTTGTACGCCAACATAATAATGCTAATATTATCTGTATTCCAGCTCGATTTGTAACTTTAGAAACTGCAATTGATATGATAAATATTTTTATGCAGACGAACTTTGAAGGCGGAAGACATCAAAACAGAATTGATAAAATAAATTGCTAGAGCTATTTTTCTAATACAATGTTTTGTAGCTTTTTAAAAGCATTTGTATTTTCTTTATTAAATACTGACACTGCTATATTTTGTTTTTCAAAAGTTGTAAGATGAAAACTTAAACCTGCGGTTTCTTTTGTATTTTCAGGTGTGTATTGCCAGCAAATGCTATTTAATTTGCCATCAAAATTATCGGCAATGTAACTTAATTGTGATGCTTGATAATAATCTTGTAGTTTAAACCAATTGTGTTGCATACTAGCAAATGGCTTAGTTACAAAACTAATATAGTCATCATCTTCATCTGTTTTTCCCCAATCGTTTAATGTTCTATCACGTATTTGTAGTATCACTATTTTTTTTGTATTTTCTTTTAACCAATCTTTAAATACATCTAAAAATCGTATTGTTATTTCTGTACCATAATTATCTTTTAAACCGGCATCCATTACATCAATAATTGGATTGGTGGGCAACCACACATTTGGTAAAGCATAAGGGAATGTAGCATTCATACGCAATGCACTTAACAATCTTAAACTATCAGCACCTTGTTGTTTTAAAAAACTGGTGAAATCAATTCCATCAATTTGGGTTGTGTTAATATTAGTATTAGATAAAGAGTGCATTAAAAACCGTGCAGGATTGCTAGTAATAATCATCTTTCTTCCATCTCTTGTTATGGTACTATTCAGTATCAAAAAGGGTAAGTTGGCATTGCGTTCTAGCAAACTATATTCTTGCATTTGTTTGTTTAAAATGCCTTTTGTATTTTCATTTAACTTCTCCTCAAAAGCATAACCTCTATCTTTTGTATATTGATGATTGTTGTAATTAAATTTTTGAACAGGACCAATAATATCTCTAGAAACAAAAGAAGAAAAAATTGGATTCAATAAATCAGTGGAAATGTTTTCTACCCATTGCTTATCTTGTAGATTAATATTTTTTTGTAATGATAATTCTCTAAAATAGCTTGCACCTAGCATACCACCACTAGCTCCAGTAATAAACAAAGTTTGTTTCATTAAATTGCCTTGCATTATACTATCTAATTGTTGCAATATATTCATAGTAAAAGTTGCACTACGCAAACCACCACCACTTGTATTGATAATATACATAACAGGCAAACTATCTTTTTGTTTTGCTTTCCAATTATTTAAAATTTGCAAATAGTTGGCTTTATCTTTTGCTACACTATCAATGTTGGCAAGCCTTTCAATAGACTCTTGATTGTATTTTGCTCTATTATCTTTATTGTTATAATTTAAGCCATAGGCTTTGTTTCTAGGATCAATAAGTTCTTTTTTATACAAAAAATTTACAACTAAGTACAACAATAACAAACAGGTTAAACTCCATTTTTTAAAGAAGATAGAGAATGCTCCAATTGCTGCAATTAATACTGAAAAAAAAAGAATAATACTTGCTGCGGCAGGGAGCTGAAACAATTTTTCATCACCCCAAAAACCGATAACAATTAAGAATACAAATGCAACAAAAATTGCAATCACCGCAGCAAAATGTTGTTTGCTTAATACTGATTTAATAAATGATGAGTCGTAGTAATTAGTGTCTTTGGGGCTTCTGATTTTTAACCTTGCACTAAAAAACCAACTTACATTCAAATATTGTTTTGATGTTGTATTAATGTTTTTTTGAGTAAGTTGATTATATTGATTATTGGCAGATTTAATGGCATTTTTATAGGTAAAATAAATAGTCTTATCTGCCCCAAAAAAATAAGCAAAAGCAATAATTATAGATAGGATGAAACCACTTATAAAGCTAATGGCTAATATAAAAACCTGCCAATTGCTTAGTAATTCCTGACGACTACTAAACAAAATTAATTTGTAACAAAAACAACAAATGAATGCAATGGGTATTAAAGCATTATTAATACAATATTTTAAAAAAGGTTGTGCTGTTGTTGCTAAAAAAGAAACTAAATGACCATTTAAAATAAAGGTTGTAATATTCCAACTCATTACAAAAATACCCAATGCAAATCCAACAATGGCAATACTTGCAGCTGATACGTTACTAAAATATTCTGGAGCTAGAAACAATGCATCTGCTCCATAAGACTTCATAAAATTGCCTGATATTGTGGAATATAATATGAACCAAAAAACAAGGATAATCTGGAAACGTTTAAAATGTAATAACAATAATTGCACAGGTAATCCATACCAAATATTGTGCAATGCTTTTTTCATTTTATGTTTTTTATTTGATGTAAACTAGAGTGCAACATATCAATATTTATTAACTATGCTTTCATTCATTTTTTTGAGTAGAATATCTAATTTTTATACAACACTCTTGTCTTTATTTCCATTTATCAAATATACATTACTTACCAAACTTAATAATAATAACATACCAGTAAGTTGGTGTGCCAATGCTAACCACTCGAAAATACCAAAATGACCAAGAACAATTTTGGTGCTTAACAGTATTGATAATATGCCTAATAAAACTTGTGTTACAACAAATACAAGTGGAAGGTTTTTAAATTTGGAAAATAGCATTGATGCTGAATTTTGTTTTGCTTTAAACCACCAAAAAAGGATTAACAAGCATATTATATATGCAAGTGTTCTATGAATAAAATGAATGGAGGTAACATTAAAAAATAAGCCATCTACAATACCACTTGGGAAAATATTAGGAAAATAAGCACCATTAATTGTAGGCCAAGTTGGTGCAGCATTTGCTGCTTTTAAGCCAGCCATAAATGCACCATATAATAATTGAATAGTTAGTAATATAATTATAGTAATGGTAAGTTTTTTTAAATTGATATTGTTTACTTTTTGAGTCTCTTTACTTATTAAACTTAATCCAAAAAGCATAGCATAACTTGCAATAAACATAGCAATGATAAAGTGGATGGAAAGTTTGATGTGATTTACATAAATATTCTCATCATTCAAGCCACTTTTTACCATTATCCAACCAACTGCACCTTCTAATGCACCAAGTAAAACCAAAGTAAGTAACGGCGAAACCATTTCCTTTTTTATCATTTTTTTCTTAAGAAAATATATAAAAGGAATAGCAAATGCAATTGTTAAAATGACTCTTGCCCAAAGCCTATGAAACCATTCCCAAAAAAAGATAAATTTAAAATCACTCAAGCCAAAATGATTATTGACATATTTATATTGTGCAATACTTTTATATTGTGTAAATGCTTTCTGCCATTCAGTTTCATTTAATGGAGGTAAAAATCCCATAATGGGTTTCCATTCTGTTATTGATAAACCCGAACCTGTTAAACGTGTTATTCCTCCAATTAAAACTTGTATAACAATCATTCCTACACCACAAAAAACCCAAGTGGCAATTACTTTATTTGAATCTTTTTTTTCTTTTAGAATTATTTCCATTTTGCAAATGTATTAGTAGATTTTTTTGACAACTTACTAAGTTTGTAAAACATAATTAATAAATGGAAAATAGTACTAAACTGCAAAGATTAATTCCTGCCAAAGAACATATTTATTTAGATGGACCTAAACCACGAGTAAATGAATTTTTATTTGCCTGGAATGTGTTTAGGCAATTTATAAAAGGTTTTAGGGCATTGCATTTTGTTGGTCCCTGTATAACAGTTTTTGGAAGTGCTAGATTCAAACCCAATCAGTCTTATTATAAAATGGCTGAAGAGTTTGGAAAACGTATAGCTCAGATAGGTTTTGTAACTTTAACTGGTGGAGGACCAGGAATAATGGAAGCTGCAAATAAAGGGGCTTTTGAAAATAGCGGAACATCTGTAGGTATAAACATAAAATTGCCTTTTGAGCAACATGAAAATCCTTACTTGCATAAAAGTGTTACTATTGATTATTTCTTTGTTAGAAAAACATTACTAATAAAATACTCTTATGCTTTTATCATTATGCCAGGTGGTTGGGGAACAATGGACGAGCTATTTGAAACGCTTACCTTGATTCAAACAAAAATTATGAATGATTTCCCTGTTGTTCTTTTTGGCAAAACATATCATCAATCTTTGATGGCTTACATTGAATTAATGACAAATGAAGGAACAATCACTAAAGAAGATTTAAAATATCTTTTACTAACAGACGATTATGATGAAGCGATGCTGCATATAGCAACATACATTAATCAAAATTTTAAAGTAAAGCCACGCAAACGAATTTGGTGGCTTTTTGAAAAGAGATAATCATCTATCTTAAAATAGTTACTGTGCCTGATATGTTCTTGTTGCCTGGAATTTCTAGGATGTAATAATAGGTGCCAATAGGAAGTGGTTGCCCGTTTCTATTACCATCCCAAGATTTCAAAAGATTTCTTGATTCATAAACAATCCTACCACCCCTGTCAAAAATTTTTACAGATGTTCCATTTATTCGAGCAAATGAACTTAAATCCCATTTGTCATTAATTCCATCTCCATTAGGTGAAAAAGTATTCACTAATACATCATCTTTAATTGTTTTAACATAGATTGGTTTTGTAGTTGAGTTACAGCCATAAATATTAGATACACTCAAAAAATATTTTTGAGTAGTGATTGGTGTGCAAATTGGTTCAGCTATAGTATCATAATTCAAATAAATACCTGGAGACCATTTATAAAAATCGCCATTAGATATGTTGTTGTTTAATTGAATAGGTTGACCTTGTATAACAAAAAAAGTATCTTGTATTTCAACTTTAGGGATAGGGTTTATTATTAAATGCAAAGTGATAATACTGTCACAACCCACACTATTAATTATGATATGATTGTAAGTACCAGATACAGTGAGAGTAGTATTATGCCATATATAACTTGAACAAGCTGTATCGAATATATTAGAAGCACTAACACTATTTACACTCAACACCAACGTAGCACTACTATCACAACCATTACTATTGATTAAACCATTTTTAGTTTGTGTACCAGCAGCAGTAAATGTTAAACCATTCCAAGAGTAAGGTAATTGAGTAGAGCAAATAGTTAATGTGTTATTAGAAGAAGTAGTTGCATTAACTGTTAAAGGTAAAGTAGCAGAAGAGTCACAACCCTTGCTATTGATCAAACCATTTTTAGTGTGAGTACCAGCAG
>JAPLER010000223.1:0-467 GCA_026391115.1 Bacteroidota bacterium
AAGGTTAGATAAGTGTTCTACCGCACCCTATACAAACAAAAATTATTAAATAAAAAGTTGTCTGAAAATATAAATCTATAAGTAAATTATTTTTCTTGCATTAAGGGTAAACCCTTATATCTTTTTATGAAATTAGTTACTTTAAGTAATTAATTATGCAAATAAATTAATTTATGATTTCATCCGCTTGTTCAAATTATTGTGCAACTAGTTTATTAAGATAATTTTTCAACATTAAGTGGTAAAAAAATTAATTAAACTGCATCTATTACAATCAAAATAGTTAATTCTAACCTTTTAAAAACTAATGTAGTAGACATATTAAATATATTCTTTAAAAACAAATTAAATTGTATGACTCAAAAAATCAAAATACTCTTTATTGCTGGACTAGCAATGATTGCAGTGAAAAGTTACAGCCAAAGTAGTGGTACTATTACCATTACACCTATAGTAATTCAACAAAG
>JAPLER010000223.1:569-3396 GCA_026391115.1 Bacteroidota bacterium
AAAGCTCTAGTTGGCATAGATAATAGCGATAAGGTTTTATTCACCTCAATCAATGATTGTCCATAATCAAAACCCTTAAATCAAAATAGATATGAATTATACTTCGATACAAGGAAAACAAAACAAAATGAATTTGCCTAAAAGATTTCGTCTTTTAGTTTGCGGATTATTTGCGTTTCTATTGACTGCTTTTAATGCGATTAATGCACAAACGGTGATTATAGAAAAAGCGATGGCTAGTGGTTGCTACTATTACAGTGGTGCCAGCAAAACAACCATCAGTGTTCAGGTTGGTTGGACAGGTGCTTCTAGTGCAGACTTGATTACAGTTAAATTAGATGGTTCAACAACAAGAACAATTAAACCACAATCTTACTATAATCCAGGAAGCGGAAGTGCAGTAGCTGGTCCAATTGTTACACCTCAGGTGGTGGCATTTGAAATCAATGCAGATGGTGCTTCTCATAATTTAGTAGCGGTAATGAGCGGTGCTCATTCAGCTACTTCTTCAACAGTAGCTATTTCATCGCCTTCTTCTTGTAGCCCAACTGCTTGTAGTGGCACTGATTTAGGTGGAACGGTATTTTATGACAATGATGCTGACGGTGTTCACGATGCAGGTGAAATTAAAGGTATTGCAAATGCTACAGTAAGAGTTTGGGATAAAAATGGTAATAGCTATGTGGCAACATCAGATGCTGATGGTAAATATGCTTTTAGTACTGCAAATGCTAATGCTATTTCAGCTGCAAACTTTCCTGTACGTGTAGAGTTTACAAATTTCCCAGCTAATACACAAGGATATGCTGGCCCATCTGTTAGTGGTAATACGAGTAGCGTTCGTTTTGTATCAGCACCTGCTTGTGGTGTGGATTGTGGAGGTGTTAATCCTTCTTCATATAGCCAAAGCAATCCTGTTGTATTTAGCAACATTTATACTAATGGAAATCCTTTAGGTGGTGGAAATGCTGGCACTAATAGTGCAATCATCGCCCATAATTATAACAATATGACAGATTTAAGCGTAACCACAATAGCTACTGCTGCAAAAGTTGGTAGTGTTTGGGCTCACGCTTGGAATAAATATCAAAAAAAATTATTTTCCGCTGCATTTTTAAAACGCCACGTAGGCTTTGGACCTTTAGGTTTGGGTGGAATTTATGCAATTGATTATTCTGTACCTGCTTCACCAGTTGTAACTAATTTTTTAGATGTAACAACCATTGGCATTAACTTGGGTTCAGTTCTTTCTAATACTAACCGTGGTTTATCCGCAATAAAAACGAACCCTAATGCAGATGCTTCAACTTTTGATCAAGTTGGCAAAGTTGGTATTGGTGGTATGGATTTATCTGAAGATGGAAACACAATTTATTTAATGAACCTATATGATAAAAAAGTTTATGCAATAGATATTACGGCTTATTTAGCAACTGGAACATCACCTACAGCAGCAAACGTTACATCATATCAGGTTCCTGATCCAGGATGTGTTGGTGGAGAATATCATCCATTCGCATTAAAAGTTTATGATGGTAAATTGTATGCAGGTATGGTTTGTGATGCGTCAACTGGAACAAAATCTAATTTGGTTGGATTTATCAAAGCAATGGATTTAACAACTAATTCTTGGAGCGATGTTTTTGATTTTCCTTTAACATATCCAAAAGGATATCCAAGTGCCGCCAAACCCCAAGTTACTGGTTGGTATCCTTGGACAAGTAATATTAGTACATTATGGAATGGCTCTGGCGTAATTGTATATCCAACACCAATGTTATCAGATATTGAATTTGATTTAGATGGTGCAATGGTAATTGCGATGATTGATAGAGTTGGACACCAACTGGGTAATTATAATTACGACAATGCTGCTTACAACGCCGGTGAACAAACAGATGCTGGAGGAGATTTATTAAGAGCATTTTATTCAAATGGTAGTTATATATTGGAGAATAATGCAAAAGCAGGTCCAGTAACAGGTTATGCACCAAACAATAATCAAGGGCCGGGTTTTGGAGAGTTTTATCACGATGATTTTAATGTAACTGGTGGTTATCATACAGAAATGGCAACTGGTGGTTTGTTAATCGTTCCTGGTTCAGGAGAGGTTTTAGCAGGTATGGTTGACCCATCTGTATTTAGTGGTGGTAATATTTGGGCAAATGGTGTTAGAAAAAATAGCAACTCTACAGGTCAGCCAATTTCTGGTAAATCATATTATACAGAATCTGGAATATCATTATTTGGTAAAGCAAATGGTATGGGCGATATAGAGGCTGCAACTGAAGAATTAACCTTCTTAGAAATTGGTAACTATGTTTGGTATGATGCCAATGCTAATGGTGTGCAAGATCCAACAGAAACCGGTATACAAGGTGTTAAAGTTAGTTTATATAATGCAACTACGGGAGCATTAATTAAAACTACAACAACAGATGCTAATGGTAATTATTATTTTTCAACGGTTAATGGAGATAATATTCAGCCAAATACACAATACAACGTAGTAATGGGTGATGCAACGCAGTATAACACAACTAATGGGGTGTTTACTTTAAGCAGCATTAATTATCAAATATCTCCTCAGTTTACTGGTCAAGGAGCCAATGCTACATTAAACGATAATAATTACAGCACTTCTACATTAACTTCAGCTTTAGGTGCACAACCAGCAGGTTTGCCAAAGTATAGTGTAACGACTGGTGGTTCTGGATTTGTTGATCATTCAATTGATTTAGGACTTACCTATGGTACAATTGGTAATTATGTTTGGTATGATAGCAACAATGATGGTTTGCAAAATGAACCAACAAGCAATGGTGTT
>JAPLER010000417.1 GCA_026391115.1 Bacteroidota bacterium
TACTGCGATTCAAGCAGCTATAGAACGCGCAGGTATACAGGGTACCGAGGTTGATGAAGTATTAATGGGTTGTGTGTTACAAGCTAATATTGGTCAAGCACCTGCGCGTCAGGCTGCAAAATTTGCAGGCTTGCCTGATAGTGTTAATTGTACTACAGTAAACAAAGTATGTGCAAGTGGTATGAAAGCCATTGCACAAGCTGCTCAAAGCATTTTATTGGGCGATGCAGATGTGGTAGTTGCAGGTGGAATGGAAAGTATGAGCAATGTGCCTTTTTATTCTCCCAATATGCGTTGGGGCAATAAATATGGCAATGTAAATATGATAGATGGTTTGGCTAAAGATGGCTTAACCGATGTGTACCATAATTATGCAATGGGCAATGCTGCTGATATGTGTGCAAAGGAGTGTAATATTACCAGAGATGAGCAAGATGCTTTTGCCATTGAAAGCTATAAACGCAGCCAAGCTGCTATAACTGATGGAAAATTTGTTGATGAAATTATACCAGTTGAACTAGTTACAAAAAAAGGTACAACCATTATTGATAAAGATGAAGAGCCATTTAATGTAAAGTTTGATAAAATACCAGAATTAAAACCAGCTTTTTCCAAGGAAGGAACTGTAACTGCAGCTAATGCTAGTACAATGAATGATGGTGCTGCTGCTGTGGTTTTAATGAGCAAAGAAAAAGCAGATGAATTAGGTATAAAACCTATTGCCATTATTCGTAGCTATGCCGATGCAGAACAAGCACCTGAATGGTTTACAACTACTCCAAGTTTGGCTTTACCAAAAGCTGTTGCTAAAGCTGGCTTGCAAATGAGCAATTTAGATTATGTAGAACTTAACGAAGCCTTTAGTGTTGTGGGTTTGGTAAATATGCAAAAAATGAATTTAGATGCAGCCAAAGTAAATGTTAATGGTGGTGCAGTTTCTTTGGGTCATCCATTGGGTTGTAGTGGTGCTAGAATTATTGTAACGTTAATTAATGTATTAAAACAAAACAATGGCAAAATAGGTGGTGCAGGTATTTGTAATGGTGGTGGTGGTGCAAGTGCAATGGTTATAGAAAATGTATAATTAAAAATTAATTTTATCTATTTTATAATAAAAAACCTCGAAGCAATGCTTCGAGATTTTTTGCTACTACTTACCACTATCAAATAACCACATAGGCTCAAAGCACACATAGATATTTGATTCTATATGGAACTGAAGAGAAACCATATGGAATGAAGTTGATTCTATATAGAACTGATGAAAAACTTATGGAATGGAGTTGATGTTATACAAAATTCACTCAAAAGCATATAACATTGACTCAAAAGCATGTAGCATTAGATATAAATTATATATAATTTATTTTGGAGTGATTAGAGTAAGGGGGTAGTTTTGGCAATTTAATGCAACAAAATTGTTGTTTTAACTGTCAATAAACATATTAACCAAAATTTTAACTTAAACTGCATTTATGAAACAACAAAAACCAAAACACCTTGTTGCAATTATTATTGCAATGCTTTTTTCTTTTAGTGCTTTTTCGCAAGATGGGTATATTTATCCTTATAACGCAAAAGCTTGCCAATTTTCAACTAATGATTCAATGGTGTTCGCAGTGACATCAACAGTTGTGGATGCGGTAAGATATACTTTCAAATATAGATTGGATGGCTCTTCTCCATTAACCATAACGACTGATAGCTTAGCAACACAGGTTAAATTGCCTATCAACACAAGCACTATAACCACCCATATATACATATTGGACAGTATAAAAGCAGATACTGGTAAATATATGGCATCCACTTATCCAGTAGCTTGGACAACTCGTAATGTTGAAATAGGCACAGCATCTTCATACACTGGAACTGTAAATATTAATACTTGTTCGGATAGACTTCCATTTAATTGGGGAGATAAATTAGTTACTGGTTCTGGTACTTACAGCACAATCCTTAAAAACAGTTATCAGTGCGATAGTTTTGCAACAATAACATTTGCTTTTAATTATAGTGATACAATAACATCTAAAGATTCTGTTTGTTTTTCACAATTTCCTTATTTAAAATTTGGGATAAATTATAACAATGTAGGAACTTACTATCAAAGAACACTCAATGATAATGCATCATATTTTAGCTTCCCAGATACTGCAACTATGAACATTCAAATTGTAAATTTATATAAATATCTTTATGCCCATAATCCACTAACTATGAACCTAATAAATGGTTCAGGACACGCTAATTTTGGGCAAAAAGCATTTGATATTGTTAACGATTTGATGGGAAATGATA
>JAPLER010000217.1 GCA_026391115.1 Bacteroidota bacterium
ATACGATTCATAAAATTTCATAGTAGCTCTATGAAAAACTATTTTTTGTTTATGAAAGCTATACTGCTTAAAAAATAAATATTCCTCTACAAGATATGCTGCATCGGCTTTTGCAAGTATTGTTATATCTTCAAAAAGTTGGTGTGGAAATATGATGGCTACTGATTTCATTTGTTTTATTTTGCTTTACTCATTCTGCATTTATCACTACAATATTTTACTTCATCCCAAACTTTTTCCCATTTTTTTCGCCAACAAAAAGGTCGTTTACAAACACTACACATCTTTTGTGGCAAATTCTCTTTTTTAATTTGTTTCACTTTTTTGGGTTTTGGTTGTTGACTTCTTTCGGGTATGTGTTGCTATTATTCTGTAGTTTTCTTTTCTTACTTCCTCGTTATTTCGATGGCTCCAAATATTGGCTCTTGCAATTTTACCATTTGCTTCTAAATCTACAATTGGATTGGGGTAATCTTTACCTATACAAGTGTTGTAAAGTGTTTGTTCAATAGCTGTCATTTTCCAAGGTTCGTGTATAAATTCTTCTGGAACATTCGCTAATTCCGGAATCCATTTTTTAATGAACAGCCCTTTAGGATCGTGGTCTTGCGATTGTTTTATTGGATTGTAAATTCTTATAGTGTTAATGCCTGTTGTACCTGCCTGCATTTGAAATTGTGGGTAATGAATACCGGGTTCATAATCTAAAAAAAGTTGTGCTAAATGATACACCCCATCTCGCCAATCTTGATACAAATGATGACAAAAAAATGACACCAGCATTGCTCTCATTCTAAAATTTATCCAGCCAGTTTGTTGCAAGCAACGCATACAAGCATCTATTAATGGATGGCCAGTTTCGCCTTGTTTCCAGGCATCAATGTATGCTTCGTTTTTGATGTGTTCCAACAACTCATAACCAGCATTTACACATTTTGTTTCATAACTACATTCCACTTCAAACTTTTGCATAAAATGACAATGCCATTTTAATCTTGTGAGAAAATTTTGAAAAGCAAACTTGGCTGTACTGCTGCTTTTGGCTGCATATACAAATTGATAAGCCTGCTTGATACTAATATTGCCCCAAGATAAATAAGGCGATATTCTACCACAAGAAATCCTGCTTTCTAAAGGCTTTGAAATATGCTTACTATAATTATTACCTCTTTCGTTTACAAAAGATTGTAAGTATCTAAAAGCAATATCTTCTCCAGCAGGTTGAAATTGCGGTGGATAGTTTTCAAGTTCTTTAACTAATTTTTTTGGAATACTAAATGAATGATTGAGCTCTATTTCAGTAGCATTTGTATATTCATTTTTAATAATGGGTGAATGCATTGTTGCATACCATTGTTTATCCCAGCCATCTCTATTTTTACTGCCTCTAATAATACCATCTCTTTGAAACTCCTGCCAATGAATATCGTTTAAACTAAACCACTTTTTCATTTGCTTATCTCTATCAAACGTAATATTAACGCCAGTTTCCTGATAGCTAAATACATTATTGATGCCGTATTGTGTTGCAATTAATTCAAATACATCTTTAGCTTCTGCATAAAATATTTCTACTTTTTTATTGTATGGTTTCAATACCATATTCATCTTTTTTAATGAATGATATTGAAACTGTAAATGCCTTAATGATGTATCTGAATGTGCAATGATGGATGGTTCAAATAAGAAGATGATGAGATATGGCAAAGCAGCAATTTCTGCCATTTGCAAAGGCAAATGATCTTGTGTTCTGATGTCTCGTTTCAACCAAACAATATTAATATGCTGTTGTTTCATTTCTACAAAAAAGCCTTTGGTAAAATGTTATTATGTTACACAAACATTAACCTACAGCCATTTTACAAATGTAATTTTTGCAGATTGCAGATGTTGTAATCAAAGAATCTTTTACTCTTTACGTAAATGAAAATATGCCAAAATAAAAACTTCCCGAAAGCTTAAAACTTTAGGGAAGTAGTAATGTAAAATATTTTACACCGCGATTTAAAGGGTACAGATTAATATTACAAAAACTATTGTACAATTATTTTTTGAGAAGACAATAACTCCCCTTTGCTATTGATACATTGCAATACATATAATCCTTTACTATATTTAGATACATCAATTTGTGTAGATCCACTTGCTGTGGTGGTTGTCATTAACTGCCCCATTTGATTGAAAAGCCTGTAAGTGGTATTATCAACATTGTTACTATTTATTTTTATAAAACAACTTGCAGGATTTGGAAAAACGCTAATGCTATTGATATTGTTTGTTTTATTTTCAGCTTTAATATTACTTTTTCTTACCACAGAACCGCTATTGCATAAAACCTGAAACGAATCTGCTGCATTTTTATATGTTTTTGTATTGTAAAGCTTATCGCTATACGTCTGCCAAATTATTTGACCACTTGCAACATAAGGTTGCAACATTGTAATAATTTTTTTAATTTTTATATCATAATTTCTACCCGAAATATCTCTTACATTAAACATAATAGATGCTGTATAATTGGTATTACCATCGGCAGTGGTACTAGCCAAAGTACCTGTTACATAACTAATAATCATAAAATATAAAGAAGAACTTGCATCATTATTTAAAAATGCTCCATTATTTGCGTTAGATGGACGCCAAGCACCATAAGCATATAAGTTATTGGCATCGCCTCTAGAACCACCACCCGTTAAAGCCAAAGGTGTATATGGGAAACCTAATCTTGCCGAAGTGCCGTTAAAAAAATGACAACTTTGACCATTCTTTAAACTATTCCAAGTAGAAGTATCTGTCCAAAAAAAACCGCCAATACAATTTCTTTTAGTTAATCCTAATTCATTTGTAATTAAATAATTCATATCGGCATAGTTATATGGGTTGTAATTTGGCATATAAAATTTATCCTGATAATGGTTATGCAGGTCAATTTCTATAGAAGGCAAATCATCAAAATCTTTTAATAGGTTTGTGCTTCTAGTAGGTTTATCCCAACGTATTACTGCACGTATAAAATTAGATTCTACCTGCATATTCCAAGCTGCATTATTATATGCTATTACATTTTTAATTTTTGTCAGGTCTTTTCTTGCACTATCATAGTCGGTGTAAGAATCATAATATTTAAGCGTGTCCGAAATTTCATTATGACTTCTAAAATTTAGATACAATGGCTGTTGCGAAAAACCAGCTACAGATAATAAAATGCTTACTGCAAATGCTAACGTTAATTTTTTCATATTGTTTATGTTTTTTTGTTAGCACAAAACTCAGTTTTCAATATGGTGTAGCATTCACCTAAAAGTATGATTTTAAAAATGTAAGGAGCATATTCAAACTTTTGCAGTTTACAAAACCACAGAAAATACGTTTCCAAACCTTTTGCAATTTGCAAAACCGCAAAAAATGCGTTTTCCAACCTTTTGCAGTTTACAAAACCACAAAAAATGGATTTTCCAACGTTTTGCAGTTTACAAAACCGCAAAAAATGCATTTTTTGCCTTTTTGTAGTTTGCAAAACCTGTTTCTAGCTGTTTTTATTGATTTCCTAAAGTTTTGTTAAAAATGTTTTGCGGTGTTTTACGAATAAATATTTTTTTTAGGTTTGGGTAAACAAAAATTTATTTATTATGAAAATGATTAAAGTAAAAATTGGTCGTCTTTCAAGAGAAGAATTTTTTGAGTTCTTAAAACAAGTATCGGCCATTTTAAAAAATGTGGACACTACCAAATTGAACATTAAAAACAAAGTAGTTGATTTGGAAGCATTGTTTGCAAAACTACAAACAGCACTGGATAAAGAAAAAAGCAGCGAACTGACCAAGCTACTCAATGAGCTGGATAGAAACAGAGATGTCCTGATATCGGCTTTTGTAAAATGGTTGCAGGCAATGTGTTTTTACCCTGATGCTGCCATTGCTAAAGATGCAACTACATTATTGCACTATGTTGAGGGTTTTGGAAAAAATATTGCTACCGAAACCAACCTTGCTTTGCAAAAGAATACAGTAACAGAGTAGTAAGTGGTGCCGATTTAAGCAAAGTAGAAAGTTTTACTACCGTAAGAAAAAAAGCAACAGATGCTTATATTGCTTTTATTACACTATTGATGAGCAGGTATAACACTGCCCAAGAAGATGGTAAAGATGTGAGTGGCTACGAAGATTGTATTAACCAATTGAATACATTAATTATGAAGGCAAACATATTGGTAGAAACATCTGTTGAGCGTAAAAAACCAGATGACAATACAAAAGATACTACGCCTAAAGCATAGTGGGCTTTTTCTTTCTCATTTTACAAACCCTTGCTACGAATAGTGGTGAGGGTTTTGTGTTTTTGGGGAAGTTTATAGTTTTATTGAGCATATGTTAATCGAATTGATTTCAATTCTTCAAATGAATTATTTATAAAATTTTGCTCAAGTTTATTCTTATCCTTTTGCCTGTTTTCAAAATATATTTCTATTAAGTTTCCACGCAAATTAGTGACAGCTTGTACAGTTTGAAAATTAGTTTTCTCAATTGAATCATAACCTCTAAATCCAAGTATCGAAAAAGGATTTTCACCAATATTTATTAATGTATCTAATATATATTTTTCATTAGGTCGTATAAATGATTTGAATTTATTGAAGTCAGTTATTCTTTTTATATTTTCTTTCGTTGTATCTGTATTATTAGAGATTCTTATTAACTTTTGATGTTTAATCGTAAATTGTAAAACAGAATCTTTAAAAGGAAAATAAATAAAGCCGTCATCCTTAAAAATGGGATTAAATTTTTGTTGTATTCTGTAATCAGAATGAGCACATCCATCACCACAATCAGAGTATTCTGTCCAAGTAAAAAATGTGTCTAATTTTTTATCGAGGCTTATTTCAAAAAAACCAAGGTTATTTTCTAACTTAATCTTCCACACTTTAATATTATCATCAGTATTTTTTTCATTGTGTTTGTTTGCTTGCTTGCAAGATGAAATGGCAATGAATAAAATGATAAATATTGGTAGTCTCATTATGTAATTCTAATTAAAAACTCAATTACTCATTAATAATAATAATTATTCTCTAACTAAACAAATAATCCACATCTTCTTTCGTAAGACTTTTTACAAAGCCCTCATCATCTGTAATTAAATCGGTGGCTAGTTTCTTTTTCTTGTCTTGTAGTTTTAATATTTTGTCTTCTACAGTATCGGTACAAATCATACGGTAGGCAAATATGTTTTTGGTTTGTCCAATACGGTGTGTTCTATCTATGGCTTGTTGCTCAACTGCAGGGTTCCACCAAGGGTCAACAATATATACATAATCGGCAGCAGTAAGGTTTAAACCCACACCACCTGCTTTTAACGAAATTAAAAACACACGACACTCTTCGTTGTTTTGAAAATTATTTATGGCTCTTTCTCTTTCGGCAGCACTACTGCTGCCATCAAAATATTCGTAAGCAATACCCAATTGTTTTAAACGCTCTTTTATTAAAGCCAACATTCCTAGAAACTGAGAGAACACAAGGGCTTTGTGGTTGCTAATGTTCTCGGAAATTTCTCTTCCTATTTCATCTAGTTTCACACTTACATTAGGATATTTTTCTCCATCAGTTTCCTTAACGATAGCTGGGCTATCGCATATTTGTCGCAGTTTCATTAAACCTTGTAATATAGATAACTGGCTTTTTTGAATACCTTGTTCTTGCACCACGCCCATAATTTTATCTCTAAAATCATTGCGGTAAGCATCGTAAATTTTGCGTTGCTCATCTCCCATTTCGCAAAACAATACCATCTCTTGTTTTTCTGGTAAATCTTTAGCTACTTGTTCCTTGGTTCTTCGTAATATAAAAGGATATAATAATTTGCGTAAATGGGCTTTCTGATCTTTTTCGCCAAATCTATCAATAGGCACAGCAAACTCACTTTTAAAAAATTCCTGACTACCCAACATTCCTGGGTTTAAGAAATTCATTTGTGCAAATATGTCGAAGGTGTTGTTTTGCAATGGCGTACCACTTAAACACAATCTGCTAGTAGCTTTTAACAAACAAGCAGCTTTGGTAACTTTACTACTTGGGTTTTTAATGGCCTGACTTTCATCTAACACCACATAGTCAAACTGTAGTTGCATAAACTCTTGTATATCGCTACGCAAAGTACCATAAGTAGTAATGATTACATCGGCTTCTTTTTTCTTTACATCTTCCAACATTCTAGCACCGCCGTGGTGGGTGTGATAAGTTATATCTGGTGTAAACTTTTTAATCTCGTTTTGCCAGTTAAACATTAGCGTTGTAGGGCAAACCACCAATGCTTTTAACTTGCCATTTGTTGTTTTTAAATGGTGTAAAAAAGTTAATGCCTGTATGGTTTTACCCAAACCCATATCATCTGCAAGTATGCCTCCCCATTGCACTTCAGTTAAATAATTTAACCACTGAAAACCACTTTCTTGATATGGTCTTAATATTGGTGCAAGATGTTCGGGCGTAGGTACTTTTTTAATTTCGTAATTGTAACGCAGCTTGTCATATTTTTCTTCAAGCTGAAAGAAAAGTTCTTCCTCGTTGCGTTGTTCATACAAGTCTTCAATAACACTGTATTGAAACTTGCTTAGTTTCATATTATCCTGCTTGCCCTCTCCTACTTTAAATAGCAAGCTATATTTTCTAATCCAATCTTCAGGTAAAATGCCTAGTGTTCCATCTGCCAATGGCACAAACTGTTGTTTATTTGCCAATGCATTTTTAACATCGGCAACACTAACTTTTTGCCCTGCAAAATCTATTTCTACTTTGGCATCAAACCAATCAGTATTACTACTAATAAAAATTTTAGTTGATGGACGAGATGTATTGAAACGATAGTTTCTTAAAGTATCAAAGCCATATACCGGAATGTTTAATTCCTTGGCAGCATCTATAAATAAAAAGAACCAATTGTTCTTTAACACTTCGGCACCACGCAATGCCAAAGTATTGTCGTTATTGGGTTTTACAAATTGAGAATGTAAAGCTTCTATTTTTTTAACCAGTTCATTTTCGGCATTTATATTTCTTTCTATAATAAATATTTTATCTTCAAAAGGGAACACAATTTTCTCATTCTCGGAACCGGTTACTCTATAATTATTGTAAGTAAATACAGGTTCAAAAACCAGATACTCTCCTTTTTCTTTTAATACAATTTGTAAGGATGGCTCTACATTTTTCACTTCTTCTTTTTGTACATTACCAAAATCTACTTCATATTTTTTGGTTAATGGCAAAATGTATTCTTCCAATTGATTGTTCCAGTTTTCTGCTGTGATGTTAATACAACCAACCGGCAAATACTTTTCTACAACGTGTATGTCTTCTGCATTTTCCCACAGATACATTGTTTCGTGCATTTGAAAAATAAATGGCGAAACGTGTTCTGACTCGCTAATGTTTAGATCGCTGTTAGGCAACTTTATTCTACACTCAACAGTATAATCACTTTCATTTTTTAAAATGCTGAAATATGGTGTTATACTTTCTTTAGCTAAGTGTATATTTTGAATAGATGATGAAGTAAATTGTTTTCCTTCGGGCAACTGAAACATAAATGCACTGTTGCTTTGCTCTTCAAATATTCTTTTTAATTTAGGATGAATATATTCTGCAATTAATTGCCTTGTTTCTATTGGTAATTCTTCATCTTGTTGTTGAATAATGTTTTCCCAAATGCCGCCAAAAGGCGAATTACGATTGATGTATCTGCTGATTTCGTAGGGCAAAAACTTGCGTACTTGTTGTAGTGTTTGTTTATCATCTTCATCGAAAAAATCTGTATTGACATATTTGTTTAAATCAATCTTTTCGATACGTGTTACAAATGCAGTGTGCGTTTCATTGGCAACACCTTGTATGCAATCAATTTGCAAAAAAGGATATTGAGTTGATGGTGTTGTAAATACCAAGCCTAGTTTAAGTTCTGGTAATTTTGGTTTATCTTCCTCAGTAAAATTATTTAACACAACTGGTGCTGTTGGCACTGCTTCCATTTCAAACAAACGAGGTTTTGCAGCAACTTCAAGTGGTGCAACAACACGTTTTATAGTATTATCTAACACTCTTAAAAAAGGGCGTCCATCTTGATAAGTAAATTCAAACTTGTTTTTTAAATTATCTTTTAAACTGTAGCCATAGATAGAAAGCAGTTTGTCTTTTACTGTATCCCAATTTCTTATACTGTCAAAATAATTAATACCATGTTTATTCAATAAATGAAGAAACACAATGGTTTTGTGTAAGCAAAGTGGATGTCTTCTTTCAGTATCGCAAGTGCAGCTTGTATCAAAATTTCGCTCATCATTCTTGCGAATGAGTAATTTATATTCTATTCCACTTTCAGTAATAGTTGCCCAAACAGTTTCATCTTTTGCATCAACAATATTGGGTTTGTTGCTACGCAAAAATTCTTCGGCTGCAATAAAACCGCTGATGTTGCTAAACATTTTTAACAACTTCAAATCTATTTGCTTCATCTTAACAACTGTATGTTTTTGATGATATTCTATCTCGCTATTGCCCAACATATTTTTATCGAGCAATTCTTGCAAATAGAACAATGACGCAGCTTTGTGGCGACATACTTCTGTAATATTATAAGGACAAGTACACCTTAAAGAAAGTGTTTTTTCGTTACGAAACTGATTAAGATTAACTTTATAATAGCTGTTATAATTATCGTCTTTTACCCTAAAACTAATATTTCCCATTAGTTCATCATACTCAACAAGTTCAATAGCATTGGGCGTATTGTGAATTTTTTTGCCACGCCTCACTACTTCTTCTGAGCTGCTGGTATAAATGCGTTTTATGAGATAAGGTAATGCCATTAAGGTTTTGTAGTTTATGATTTAGAGTTGGTAGTTTGACGTTGATGATTAAAGACGACAAACGAAAAACGAAAAATCTAACTGGCGAAATTATAGTTCTATAAATAGAAATGAAATATAGTTTTAAATGTGTGGAAGAAATGTTGGTAGTTAATTAGTTACATCTTGCTTTTTATTTCTTGTAAAAAAATAAATCATTACAAATACAATAATGTAAGTGGCTATGTTGTAGGCCAAATGATGCTGAGGAAAGGTTTCTACATTTTTGGTTTTATTAATTAAAATTAATAATAATAAAACCCTGAGTACATTTACAAACCATAAAGAAAGTAAACCACTAAAAAGCCAAACCATTTTTTGTTTTATGGTTGATGGATATGTAATAACAAATGCTGTCCAAAAACTTAAAATACCATATCCAATGCAACTGTAAACCATATTTACTCTAAATCCATTAAATCCTTCAATTGTAATGTTGTTTAGCTTTACAGCTTTGTAGCCCAAAAGATTACTCAGACCTTCAGATGTTGAAAGTATTGAGACCCTAAGCCAATTGATGTAGTTTAGATAATCATCACAAAATTTACTATAGTGGTTGCCTGGAGATGTAATACCAATACAAAACTCTGTTCCAAAATACAAGAACAAAAACAACAATAAAAATTTAGTAATAAATAAAACCTCGGGATATTTATTTTTAATCTCTGCAAACACTTATGTAGCTGGTTTAAACTTTAAAATAAATTTTCTTTTTATCTAAAACATAGCAAATAGCCCAGTAAAA
>JAPLER010000382.1 GCA_026391115.1 Bacteroidota bacterium
AGATATTAAAGTATAATCACCAATATATACTTTACCAACTGCTTGAATATAACATCCATTTGATAGTCCTGGTGAAGTATCAATACCTGCATAAATATTTTGAACCCCATTAATTACCGTTGATGGATGAATGGGCCAATAAATACTTCTATTTCGTCTTAATACATTGCGATAAAATAAATGTTTTATAGTAATAGGATTTTCGTGGTGTTGAGTGTCGTATGCAGGTTTAAAAAATGAAATGTTCTTAAATAAGAATAAATAACATTTTCTTTTTATATTACCCAAGATAAATTTTAATTTCCCTATTGTAGTTCTTGTCTTGAAAAGTTTTTTTTCTTCGTCTGTAAAAAAAGGCATAACTAAATTAAGTCTGTTGCTTGATTAATAATGATATTATTTCCATTAATTTGTTGCGAACAAAACGCAAGAAAATTTACAGATTGAGCCACATCTACTGGTGTTAAAAATGCTTTTAAAGGCAAATCGTTTTTCATCCCTTCCAGTATTCTTTCATCTGTGTCTTTATTCAAACTAGTTTGCATAAACGAAGGAGAAACCATATTTGACGTAATATTGAATCGAGCATTTTCAGTCGCCCAAGATTTTGCTAATGAAAAAAGATAATTTTTTTCTGCAACATAAGCAGACAAACCAATTGGTGGTTTATTGAGAATGAAAGATGAAAGGATAGTAATGATTTTGCCAAACTTTTTTTTTCTAAATATATTGATAGCACTTTGCGTAATTTCAATTGTTGGAATAATATAATCATTGAAACTATTTAAAAACAATTCGGAATTAATTTTATGAAAATGATTTTTAAACATTCCTGGAAAAGCATTGTTTACTAGCACATCAATGTTTTCATCCTCGATTAATTTACAAAGAATTTGAACATTTTCCTTTTCTTTAAAATTACATTGCACCAATTGCACATTTGAAAAATTGCCAAAATATTCAGTTGCTAATTTTCCTGAACTATTGTAAGTAGCAAAAACTTTTACATCTTTATTGGTTGCAAGTTGTTCTGTTATTTTTTGCCCAAGTCCAGATGCACCACCTGTTACTAAAATCTTCATAGTACTCCAATTTGTATTTTGCCAGTAGCTACTTTTAAATTAGCTTGGTTAATAAACTTTAAATTAAAACTATATACACCCACGGCTTCTGAATAATAATCAATCACAGCTTGCAGTTCAATAGTATTACCTAAATATACCGGATGCAAAAACTTAATTTGTTGTGATTGAATGATAACATTTTTTATGGGAAGACATTCACCAATAAAATGCGATAGAAATCCATTTAAAATATTGCCGTGCATTACCTCGGCTTCAAAGCCTAAGTTTTTTGCAAAACCTGCATCGGTGTGTAAAGGATTATTGTCATTAAACACCTCTATAAAGCCTTTATAAACTTTATCTGAAACCGTATAGCTCGATGTAAATAAATCGTTTAACTGCATACTAGTTTATTTTTAATGCGATTGCTGCACACATTTCTCCAACATTTTTAAAACCTTGTACTTCATTGGCTGAAAAACGAATACCGAATTGTTTTTCAATTTCTACAACAAGCATAATGTGGTTAAGTGAGTCCCATTCTTCAATATCATTTGCAGTTGTTTCGTCGTTAATAATGATTGAGTCGTTTTCTAAAACGTCAATAAATATTTCGTTTACTTTTTTTATTACTTCTTCTTTAGACATAACTGTTATTTAATTTATTAATAAATGTATTTTTTAGTTGTAATGTTTCAATATCTAAATGCCATAATCCATTTTCATTCGCAGTAAATCCTAAGTTTTGATAATGTTCTTTTACAATTTCATTTTTTGGTGTTGGCAAATATTCTCCAACAACAAGTTTATAATGATTAGCCTTAGCTATTTCAATTATTTCATTCAAAACGAATTCTTCAACACCTCTTTTCAATACCCT
>JAPLER010000215.1 GCA_026391115.1 Bacteroidota bacterium
ATCAATAGATATTATGAAATTAAATTTTGTTAAAATTAAGCGAAGTTCGAAAAAAATATAGCAAGATGGCATAAAAAAAGCGATTTCAACAAGGTTGAAACCGCTTTTTTTTGAATGTATTGGACTAGAATTAGTCGTAAATTACTTTACTTCTACTTCAGCACCTGCTTCTTTTAATTTACCAGCAACTTCATCAGCTTCTGCTTTTGAAACGCCTTCTTTAACTGCTTTAGGAGCGCCATCAACTAAGTCTTTTGCTTCTTTCAAGCCTAAGCCAGTCAATTCTTTAACGATCTTAACTACAGTCAATTTGCTAGCACCACCGCTAACTAAAATAACATCAAAAGCAGTTTTTTCTTCTACTGCTGCTGCTGCTTCTCCACCACCTGCTGCAACTACAACTGCTGCTGCTGCTGGCTCAATACCGTAATCAGCTTTTAATACATCAGCTAATTCTTGAACTTGTTTTACCGTTAAACCTACTAGGGTTTCGGCTAATGCTTTAATGTCTGCCATTTTTTTACTTTTTTAAACCGCTTTCATTGTTGTTAAAACTCCAGCGGATGTTATTTAATATGCCACTTTTTAACCTCAGGGGCGTTGGTTAGTTTTTTTGAAGTTTAGAGTTTAAGGTTTTAAGTTCAAAGTTGTTGAAACACTGAACATTTTGAACATTGAACTTTTAAACAATTATTCTGCCGTTGGTGCTGCATCGTCAGCTGCTGCCGGAGCTTCTTCAGCAACTACTGCTGCTGGTGCTTCTGCAACTGCTACAGGCTCTGCTGCAACCTCAACTGCTGCTTCAGCTGTTGGAGGAGTTACAACGCCACCTTTTTCGTGATGGTGCAATAAAGCAGCCAATACACGTTTAGCAGGGCTTTGTAATAATCCAATTACTTCACCAATTAACTCATTCTTAGTTTTGATTTGAGTTAAGGCTTTTAATTGAGTATCGCCAGTGTAAATATCTCCGTTGATAAAAGCAGCTTTCAATTCTGGTTTTTCGCCATTATTGTTTGATTTTCTGAAAGAAGAAATAATCAAAGCAGGCTCTTTAGGATTATCGCTGAACATCAACGCTGTTACTTTGTGTAAACTATCGTAAACACCAGAATATTTTTCAGCATCTAATTGCTCTAAAGCCTTTCTGATTAAGGTATTTTTAGCAACTTTCATTTCTACTTGTTTATCAAAACAAGATTTACGCAATTTGCCAACCTGAGCTACTGTTAGAGACTCAGTATCTGTAACGTAGAAGTTACTGTATTGTGAAAATTTCTCTTTAAGAGCAACGATCACTTCGTTTTTTTGTTCTTTAGTCATTACTAAAATTTATTTTGTAAAACCAAGGTCATTTGAGTTTTAGGAATTTGGAATTTGGAATTTGCAATTATTTTTATACTAATACCTAATTACAAGTTCCTAATACCTAACCCCATCACTTGGCTTTTAGTGTTTTAATTAGTTCATTAATCCTTTTGTTTCAATCATAATACCAGGACTCATACTGCTAGCCATTGAAATTGCTTTCAAGTAAGTTCCTTTAGCAGCAGAAGGTTTTAATTTTGCGATAGCGTTGATTAGTTCTGTACTGTTTTCTGCAATTTTCTCAGGAGAGAAAGAAACTCTTCCTATTGATGCGTGAACAATACCAGTTTTATCAACTTTAAACGCAATTTTACCACCTTTTACGTCATTAACAGCAGCAGCAACATCATTTGTTACAGTTCCTGTTTTAGGATTTGGCATCAAGTTACGAGGTCCTAATACTTTACCTAATTTACCAATTTTAGGCATTACTGATGGAGTAGCAACGATTACGTCGATATCGGTCCAACCGCCTTCAATTTTTGTGATGAATTCATCTAATCCAACAAAATCGGCTCCAGCAGCTTTTGCATCAGCTTCTTTATCTGGAGTACAAAGTACTAATACTCTTTTTGTTTTACCAGTTCCGTGAGGTAATGAAACTGTACCACGAACTTGTTGGTCAGCTTTTTTAGGATCTACTCCTAAACGAATGTGTAAGTCAACTGAACTATCGAATTTTGTACAGTTAATTTGTTTTACTAATGAAGATGCTTCTTTTAAGCTATACGCCTTGTTAGAATCCACCTTAGTATTTGCAACTTTTCTTTTTTTAGTTAAAGACATTGTTATTTAATTTTAAGGTGAATAATTAGTTTTCCCAAGGGGCTGTTCCATCAATTGTTAAACCCATAGAACGTGCAGTTCCTGCAACCATTTTCATTGCAGATTCTTTAGTAAAACAGTTCATATCTGGCATTTTATCTAAAGCAATAGCCTCAATTTGAGCCCAATTCACTTTTCCAATTTTTGCACGATTACTTTCTTTACTACCTTTCTGAATTTTTGCTGCTTCCATTAACTGGATTGGAGCTGGTGCAGTTTTAATAACGAAGTCGAAAGACTTGTCAGTATATACTGTTAACAAAACAGGAACGATTTTTCCTAATTTGTCCTGAGTTCTAGCATTGAATTGCTTACAGCACTCCATAACGTTTACGCCTTTTGAACCTAAGGCAGGTCCAATTGGAGGTGCAGGATTCGCCTGACCACCTTTGGCTTGTAGCTTTACATAGCCACTAATTTCTTTTGCCATTGTGTTGTGATTTAATTGGTGATAACGAACTAATAATTTAAAATTTTAAATTATGAATGTTAAATTAATTCAACATTTTGCATTTAAAATTCAGCATTACTTGGTTCTCCCAAGTTCCATCTTTAAAAAGAACTTTTTATTTTTGGGTTTGCAAAAGTAGGGGGTTGCAATTTTCTGCCAAATTTTTTTTTACATTTAATAAAAAAAAACTTGCTTGAATTATTTCTTTTTGCCAATCAAATTGTATTTAATACCAAGTTGTAAGCCAGTTGAGGACATTCGCATAGATACACCTCCAATATTTTTGTGGGTAATTGTATATATTGTTCTGCTGTTAAAGTAAAATATTTGTTTATTGGAAATTGATACCCCAAGCTTGCATTAAACATTGTAAAATCGGTTGTCTTTTTTTCAAAATCCAATGATTTATAGACAGGAGAACCTGTGCCATAATCTAAGTTTAACGTATAGTTTTCTTTAGCAAAAAATAATTTACTGATTCCAGCTGTACAAAAAAAGCCTGTATTAGGTTTTTCGCTAAACTGATAACGTATTGAAATTGGAATCTCCAAAACAGAAACATCTACATAAGCCCCTCTGATGTATTTATTCCAAACCAAATTTGGACCTTCATAAATAAGTTGATTTGATTTTAATTCAAATTGCTTATTACCATACCCAAAGCCTGTTTGAAAACTCACTTCATTTGACACATTAAATCCCAAAATAAAATTATAACCCATTTTTAAATCGGCAATTCTAGGTCTGCTTGAATAAGAAATATTGCTTGCAATATTTCCACCAATGTACCATCTGCTTGGCAAAGGAATTTCCGGATAAACTGTCATTAACTTAATTGGATAAGGTTCATATAAACTTAGGTCTGGCTTTGGAATCTTTGCTGCTTCAATTTCGGCTAGTTTAAACTTAGGCAAAAATCTGTTGTGCATTTGTATTGAGTTATAATTTGCAATTGACTTGGAATTTGAATTCTTAACCCCATAAATTGTACTTACAGATTTAGAAACTGTTTCTGTATTATGCGAATTGGGTTTAGCCGTTTCTGTATGTTTTGCTTTTACACTATTAGCCTTATTTATTGCCTCATCTAAAGTTTTTTGTTCATTTTCTAGATTTTTATTATCTAAATTATTAAAAACAGTATTATTTGTATTTATATGATTTTCAATATTTAATTTACTTATTTTAATTTTTTCTTGACTTTTATTTTTAATAAATAAATTATTTGAATTTTGATAATGAATTGATTTGTTTAATTCGATACCTTTATTCTTTAAGTTGTTTATATCTGCATCATCATTTGCATTTATAGTATCATTTTTTATACCCTTATCATTTGTTTTTAAATCATTTAAATTATTTTGCTCTTTATTTATTATATATAAATTTAATCTATTACTTTTTTGTTCAATTTTATTTTCAGCAACATTCTTAGCTGAATTATTATTATACAAATAAAACCCTAAAAAAGCAACACAAACTGCAGTTATTGAAAACCAAATAAGAGGTTTCTTTTTATTATTGTTACCAAATTCACTATTAAGCTTTTGGTTCATTAAATTCCAAGCAGCTTCATTGAATGGCAACTCAAAATTTGCAGCAGATTCCTTAAGGGAAGAATCTAATTGATTATTTTCTATGTTGTTCATACAATCTGTTTATATTTTTTTTCGATTAATTTAATAATTATTTGCCTTGCTTTAAATAAATTTGACTTTGAAGTTCCTGTTGAAATGTTCAATTTTATGGAGATTTCATCGTGACTTAATCCATCAATAATATTCATATTAAAAACCAATTTATACATTGGTGATAATTGATTAGTTAAAGCAACTATTTCGTGATAACTCAATTTATCAACTGGCGTCTCTTCATCGTATTCTATATGTTCAATATTTTCATCACTATACCCTAACCTTATTTTGTCACGCATTTTTTTTCTGTAATAATCTACGCTAGTATGCACCATAATTGCTCTTATCCAAGACATTAACCTAGATTCTAGGTGAGCAACGCCAGTATCAAACTTATCAATTTCCTTATATATTTTTAAAAAACCATCATTCACTACTTCTAGTAATTCATCATTATTGGCAACATATCTATTGCAAATAGCGGCAGAATACCCATAAAAATTTTTGTAAAAATCTTTCTGAGATATTCTATGGCGGCTAATACAACCCATCACAATAATATTTAAATCATTGTTGCTAAGCAAGAGGGTATGTTTTTATATTACTTCGTTAAAAAAATGATTTTGGTTGCCTGCAAGGCAAACTATTTTAGCTAATTTAATAATTTATATGCTGAAATATAAAATTTATTTTGCAATAGTCTATATCTAAAGCATAAACTTAATCATATTACAAGCATTTTTGTAAAACGCTTACATTTATCATTCAAAAAATTACCAATGCAAATTGTAAAATTTTCTCTATCTGCCATTATAACTATTGCATTAATTTATATACTCAACATACAAATACAAGTTGGCAAAGACAAGCTGCCTTGCTTGGGTTTATTTCTGTCGCCTCAAAAGGGTTTTTGGGCAAATGCAGAATCGAAAAATGCAACTTTTGACGGAAGTGTAAAATTAAAAGGTTTGCAAGCAAATGGAGATGTGTACTTTGACGAAAGGTTAGTGCCACATATTTATGCAAATAATGATGCAGATGCATACTATATACAAGGTTATTTACACGCCAAATTTAGATTATGGCAAATGGAATTTCAAACACATATTGCTGCTGGTAGATTATCTGAAATTCGTGGTAAGGACAGTGCAGCTTTAGCAATAGATAAATTTTTTAGAAGACTGGGAATGGTATATGCAGCAGAAAACTGTGTACAGTTTATGGAAAAAGATGCTGCTATGAAAAAAACACTAGATGCCTATACAGCTGGTGTAAATGCCTATATTGATAATATGAAACAAGGTGAAATACCATTTGAATACAAATTAATGAATTATAAACCTGAGCATTGGACCAACTTAAAAACTGCATTATTTTTAAAGCTAATGAGTTTTGATTTAACTGGTAGAGATGATGATATTACCTACACCAACGGAAAAAATAGTTTTGGCTATGACGAGTTTATGAAAATCTTTCCTAACACTCAAGATTCATTAGACCCCATTATACCAAGAGGAACAACGTTTGAAAAACCTGCTATTAATGTCTCCACTCCTACCCTAAAAGATTCTATCTATTTAATGCAAGCCATTGCTTTTAATGATAAACAAATTTTTAATCCAGATATTGCAAATGGTAGCAATAACTGGGCTGTTGATAGTAGCAAAACAAAAAGCAAAAGACCTATTCTTTGCAACGACCCACATTTGGGGTTAAGTCTCCCATCGCTTTGGTACGAAATTCAAATTACAACACCACAATATAGTTGCTATGGAGCAAGCTTCCCTGGTTCACCAGCAATTATTATAGGTTTTAACAATAATATAGCCTGGGGTGTTACCAATGCAGGACGAGATGTAAAAGATTATTACCAACTTGAGTTTAAAGATGCCTCAATGCAAGAATACAAAGTGGGTAATGAATGGCGTAAAGCTAAAATTAGAAATGAAGTCATTAAAATAAAAGGGCAAAAAGATAGTGTTACTGAAAAGTTAGCTATTACTGATTTTGGTGTGGTGATGTTTGATAAAAACTATAAAGCTAAGCATTACGAAGGCAAATATATTGCTGTAAGATGGACAGCTCACGATGCCAGTAATGAGTTACAAACTTTTATGAAGTTGAACAAAGCCAAAAACTATGATGAATATCGAGAAGCCATAAAAACATTTGATTGTCCGGGTCAAAATTTTGTATTTGCCAGTAAAACTGGCGATATTGCTATTACACAACAAGGCAAATTTGTTGCAAAATGGGATCAACAAGGCGATTTTATTATGCCAGGAACCGATTCTTCATTTATGTGGCAAGGTTTTATTCCTCAACAGGAAAACCCGACAAACCACAATCCTATACGAGGTTTTGTAAGTAGTGCCAATCAAAAAGCTGTTGATGAAACTTATCCTTATTATTTGGGTAGAGCAGGAAACTTTCCTCCCTATCGTGGATTAATTATTAATAGAAAACTGGCTGCTATGCAAAATATTACTGCTGCCGATATGAAAGAATTGCAAACAGATAATTATGATGTTGTTGCAGAAATTGCTCGACCTATTTTATATAAATATATCGATGAAAACGCTTTGAATGTTGACGGTAAAAAATACTTGGAAATAGTTAAAGACTGGAACCTAACAGATGCTTTTGATGAAAAAGCTGCCACTATTTTTTGTTTGTGGTGGAGTAATTTGGACTCACTAATCTACAACGATGACTTTAGTAAATTTAAAGTAGCATTACCCAATCGCTTGCAAAGTGCTTTAGCAGATAACCTTTTGCACGATAGTGCCTACAAATACATTGACAATATAAACACCACGCCAATAGAAACACTGCAAGAATTAGTAAATACAGCATTTGCAACTACTATCAAACAAATAGTACCACTTGAAAAAGAGGGTAAATTACAATGGGGTAAATACAGGCAAACATCGGTTTTTCATCCAACTAAAATGGGTGTACTTAGTAGAACTAATTTAACTACTAGTGGCAGTGGCAATTGTATTAATGCTACCAAAGATGCACATGGCCCAAGCTGGCGAATGATTGTGCATTTAACCGATGAAGTAGAAGCTTATGGTGTGTATCCTGGTGGACAAAGTGGAAATCCGGGCAGCAGATTTTACGACAATTTTGTGGATACTTGGGTAGCGGGTAAATACAACAATTTATTATTTGTACCAATGGATAAGGTAAAAGAGAATCCTAAATTCAAATGGCATTGCAGTTTTAGCAAAGC
>JAPLER010000426.1 GCA_026391115.1 Bacteroidota bacterium
ACATATAACGCAAGTGTAGCCGGTACATTTACTGTTAAAACTGGTAATGGAACAACTTGTTTTGCATCATCATCAAATAATGCAGTTGTTACTTTGGGTTTAGCTGCAACCAAACCAACCATTATTGTGGGTGGGGCTACAACTATTTGCCAAGGAACAAGTGTAGTGCTTACTTCATCAGCATTTGCAGGCAATCAATGGTATAAAAATGGAGCCGTTGTAAGTGGACAAACCGCTACAACATTCAGCGTTACAGAAAGTGGTTTTTATAAAACTATTGTAAGCGGTGGTGGTTGTACTATACAAAGTGATTCAGTGCAAATAATTGTAACACCCTATGTAGTTCCAAGTGTTGTAATAGCAGCTTCTGTAAACAATGCACCAACTGGTACCAATATTACATTTACAGCAACACCTACAAATGGAGGAACAACACCTCAGTACTCATTTAGTGTTAATGGTTCTGTCGTTCAAACAAGTGGTTTAAATACTTATGCTACTTCAACCCTTACAGCAGGTTCTTATGTTAATTGCAGTATGATAAGTAATGCTGCTTGTTTAAGTTCAACAACAGCTTATTCAAGTAATATCACAATTAATTTTGCTCCATTAGTAGCAACCAGTGGAAGGGTATATCATCCATCTGGAGCTATCATTCCTTCCGTAACATTAAAACTTACTAATGGCTTATTAGATAGTACTACAACTAATAGCTCAGGCAGATATTCATTCGACTTAATTCAACAACGCAACTACTTAGTAACACCATTAAAAAACAATGATCAAGTTAAAGCTAGTGGTGTAAATGTTTTAGATGTGTTGAAGTTGCAATCACATATTTTAAACTCTGCATTACTTAATAGCCCTTATAAAATAATTGCAATTAGTGTGTTAGATGTAATAATGGTTAAACGTTTAATTCTTGGATACGATACTAGCTTTAGCGGAAGATTATGGGCATTTGTAGATAGTGCTGCAACATTCGCAACACCTACAAATCCATTCCCATATCCATCAAGCAAATCATATACAAATATTACTGCTGCCCAAAACAATCAAAGTTTTATTGGAGTGAAGTTGGGAGATGTAACACAAGATTGGGTTTCAACACCTGGAGTTAATAAAGTTTCAACATTAAAAAACACAGTAAAAATTTCTTATGACGATGCATTTGTTGATAAGGATAATAATGTGCGTTTAAAAGTTAAAGTAAAAGATTTTAAACAGCTAATGGGTATGCAGTTTACACTATCTTTCAATGCCGATATTTTTGAATTTATTAGGATAGAAAACAAACAATTACCACTTGAGCCAAACATAAATTTATCTAACCAAGGATTACTTAGCTTTATTTGGGCAGATGCAACAAACACTGCAAAAACATTAGCAGATGGATCTTATATTTTTGACATCATCCTTAATAAAAAACAAAATTTTGAGCAAGAGGATGTTTTGATAAACACAGAAAGTTTACCTGCCGTTGCCTTTAATAAAAGCTTTGATCCTATTGGTATAACTAAAGTCTCGGGTGCTATTATCAATAAACCACTAACTCAAACTTTAATTGTAAAAGAAACAATGGATGTTTATCCAAATCCTACAAAAGGTGAGGTAAGTATTTCTATAAATACCAACATTGATAAACGTGTTTCTTTAAATCTTTTTGATGTCAGTGGTAAAATAGTGTATCAAAAACCTGTGAGTTTAATAAGTGGTAGCAACAAGTTCCAATTGAACCTTGCAAAACAAACAAACTTGAAATCGGGTATCTATTATTTAAAAGTAAATGGCGTAGATGCTATTTCAATCAAGGAAATTTTGATAACTACAGAATAAAAAAATGACCTACAAAAAAAGGATATACAAAATAATTTGTTTGGGGTTTTTAATGCTGGTGTTATCTAACAAAATAGTAACAGCACAAACCACAGAATTTATAATTGGTGTTGAAACTAATGTAACAACATCAACTATTACAATACCTGTAACAGCTAATAAATTTAATCAAATATTAGCTTGGCAAGGTTCTATTAATTGGAATAATAGTAAGCTAAATTATGTTAGCACCAATGCTGTTGCAAGTCAGTTAAATGGAATTCAATTCAATGCTTCTACTAACGGCAATCTTGGTTTTCTTAGTTTTTTTTGGCTTGATAATAACTTAATACCACAAAGCGTTGCAGATAGCACTATACTATTTACTATTACTTTTAGTGTGGTTGCTAATGCTGCTGGCAATACAGACATTTCATTCAGTAATAGCCCAACAGCATTACAATTAGCAGACTTAAACGGCAATCAAATTTCTAATGTAAATTATATTGGTGGGGGCGTAACTTTTGCCAATGAAATTTTACCTCCTGTATTTACGATAGGTTCAATTGCAAATGTTAACACAAACACAATAACAGTTCCTGTTACAACAAAAAATTTTATACAATTGTTAGCTTGTCAAGGAAGTGTTGTTTGGGACAATACAAGACTAACTTTCGCTAACACAAGTTCTGTATCATCTAAACTAAATGGAATCCAGTTTAACAATGGCACAAGTGGAAATATGGGTCAATTATCTTTTCTATGGATTGATGCTAATTTGCTTTCACAAACTATTGCAGATTCTGCTATTCTCTTCAACATCACATTTAATGTTATTGGTAGCACAACAGGAATAACAAATGTTAATTTTTCAAATTCTCCAACACTGCTGCAAACATCTGATGCATTAGGAATATCTATTACAAATACGGTTTACAACAATGGAATCATATCATTTCCAGGTGCTGTTTTGCCTCCAATTTTTATAATGCCAACAATTTCAAAAATTGAAACCAGTAGTTTTTCCGTTCCAATTACTGCAAAAAATTTCACACAACTAAAAGCAATTCAAGGTTCAATTTCTTGGGATAATAAAAAGTATAATTATATTAATTCAAACTCATCACTATCTCAACTTAATGGTATTTTGTTCAACGCTTCAGTTAGTGGTGATATTGGCACATTGAGCTATGTTTGGGCTGATGCAAACTCTGCCCCCCAAACAATTAGTGACAACAGTGTTTTATTTACGATTACACTTACCCGAGTTTGCAGTGCTATAGGTAATAATAATATTTCGTTTAGCAATACCCCAACAATCCAGTTAGTTGTCAACGCTGGCGATACTGCTGTTACAGATGTTACTTATTTTAACGGTAATTTGGCCATTCCATCTAATGTTAGCCCGGCAATTTATATATCAACACCTAGTAATATTCTTTGTGCAGGTGCAAACCCTATTTTATATACAATTCTGAGTAATGGTGGAACAAATCCTAGTTTTCAATGGTATAAAAATAATGTATTGATTAATGGTGCAACAGGCACAACTTACAATAGCAATTCAATTAATAATAATGACACTATTAAATGTATCATCGTAAGTAATGTTGCTTGTGCATCAACTAATACAGCAACTAGTAATTTAATTGGTTTTAATCACAGACCAGCAACAAAAGATACTGTAACTATTAGTGGTTGCAACAGTGTGTTATATAACAATAATACCTACAATTCAAACTCCACCTCACAAGACACAGTTAAAACAATATATGGTTGCGACAGCATTTATAGATTTGTACAAATTTTTATTGTACCGCTAACACCAACTAATCAAAGTATTAACCTCAATGGTTGCAATAGTGTTTCATACAATAATATCAACTATACATCATCAACTACTATATCAGATACAATAAAAACTTCTCAAGGTTGTGATAGTATTTATATTGCGGTTGATATTAAAATAGATAAAACAATTTCAGGGAAAATTAATCATATAACAAAAGGTAGTACTATTAAAAATGTCAGTGCTTTTTTAAATGGTGCAACTGTTGGAGGTATTGTAACAACAGGAAACTATCAGTTCAATTGCATAGCAACAGGATCAAACGGCAAAATTAAACTCTCGAAAAACAACGACATTGCCAAAGCCAATGGTGTAACTAGTGTGGATGTCTTGTTAACACAACGCCACATATTAAATACAACTAAACTCAACAGTGCTTACAAATTAATTGCTGCTGATGTAGATGGAAACAAAGTGATTAATAGTGTAGATGTATTAAGAATGAAACGCTTGATATTGGGCACAGATACAACATTTACTAAAACAGTTGGTACAGTAAAAACAGACAGGCTGTGGGAGTTTGTCGATAGTGCTTATGTATTCCCAGATACTACAAATCCATTTCCTTTTAAAGATTCTATTTCATTTACCAACTTAACCAGTAATAAAATAAATCAAACATTTATTGGGGTGAAATTAGGAGATGTTACTTATGACTGGAATCCAACAGTAGCAAGACAAACGGCAGTTAATAGTTTACAGTTAATAGTGGATAGAAAAGAACAGGCATCAACTATACGCTATACACTATCAACTATCAACTTCAAAGACCTTGTTGCAATGCAATACACGCTTCATTTTGATAATACTAAATATGAATTTGTAAACCTGGAAGGTTTCAAGAATCTTACAGGTTTTGAATACAACGCAACACAAGCAAATACAACAGGCAATATTGCAATGCTGTGGACAGATAAAAACGCAGTGAGTTGGCTTTAAACAGTGATATTGCTGAGGTTGAAGCTTGGGATAATGATTATAGGAAACACAATATTGTTTTGACTCAAAAAGTATCAGCTAAAGCCCAAGAGCCAAAAACCGAAGACCAGCTTGTTATTTATCCAAATCCTAACAAAGGCATTTTTAGTATAAACTTACACAATGTTAATACCAACAAATTAACTTTTGTGTTCACTACAATTTATGGACAAAAACTTTTTGAAGCATTATTTGCCACAAATTCAGTAAGTGGACTTTATAACTTTAATCTCAATAAAAAAATATTATTAACAAAAGGAATTTATTTTGTTTCAATTAAAGAAATTCCTAA
>JAPLER010000036.1 GCA_026391115.1 Bacteroidota bacterium
ACAAATGCAAAATTGTATGAGTGGGGTGGTTATGATGGTGCTAATGGAAATAAATATAGCTTTCCAACACAAAGACCAGGTTGGGCAAAACCCATTCACAAATTGTTTGTAGATAATGGCGTCAATGTTTTTTTTCAGGGGCACGACCACGTTTATGCACACGAATCGCTTGATGGCATTGCTTATCAGGCAGTGCCAATGCCTAGTGATTCTACATACGAAATTGGTAAACTTGCTAATGCTGGTGCGTACTTATCTGATACACTAGATGGTACTGGGCACATTAGAGTTACTGTTTCTGCTGATTGTGTTAAAGTAGATTATGTAAAAGCATTTTTACCAGCCGATACAGGTGGTACAAAACATAATGGCGATGTTGCTTTTTCTTACAAAGTAGGTACTTGCAACTTATTGCCAGTTAGCTTAAAAAGTTTTTTTGGATATAAAAGTGCTGAAAAGAATATTTTAAAATGGATTACAGCTACAGAAACAAATAATCATCATTTTGATATTGAAAGAAGTATTGATGGTATTAGCTTCGAAAAAATAGCGACAGTAAAAGGCAAGGCAATGGCAATACCATTAACGAAACAAGCTATTCTTATGTTGATAATTAAAAAAAAAAAAAAGTATATTACTACAGACTAAAGCAAGTTGATAATAATGGTAATGTAAAACTTTCGAGCATTGTAGTATTATATGCTAAACAAAACAATTTAGATGTAATGATTTATCCAAATCCTGCAAGGGATAAAATCAATATTCAATATCCAGAAAGCATTAAAAATCATCAAACAAAGTTGATAAATATGTTTGGTCAGGTAGTGCTTGAAAGTACTGTAAATACTATTGATATTAATAAATTGCCATTGGGTATTTATATAGTAAATATAGAAACAGAAAAAGGAACAATCAATCAAAAAATTATTAAACAATAAACTGCTTCAGCATTAATCATATTAATATGAAAATTATTTATAGCTCAATACTTGCATTACTTTTAAGTTGTACCATAAAAGCTCAAACCTTTAATGAAATTTTAGGCAGGCCAACAGATAGTGCAGTAACAATGAGTATTTTATTTGACCAAGATGTACAAGTGTATTGGGAAATAGGTACAGCATCTGCAACTTACACTATCACAACATCAACAGTTGTTGCTAGTGCCAATGTGCCATTAGAGTTTGACTTTTTAGGGTTGCTACCCAATACTAAATATTATTATAGAACAAGGTATAGATTACTTACAAGTAGTGGTGTGTTTAATGCAGGTGCAGAACATACA
Source organism: Bacteroidota bacterium (assembly GCA_026391115.1). Lineage (GTDB taxonomy): Bacteria > Bacteroidota > Bacteroidia > Chitinophagales > Chitinophagaceae > CAIVPM01. The sequence goes on from JAPLER010000036.1 coordinate 1,286, forward strand.
TTTTACACAAGAAAACCACGAGGCACTGTTTTTAATTTTGCTGTAGAAGCAGACCCACATTTAGATACAAACACAAACCCTGCTTCTTACACACTTTCATTACAAAATATGTTATCAGCAAAGCCAGATTTTATGATTGATTTGGGTGATAATTTTATGAGTGAAAAGGAACCTATAGTTAATAAAACAACTATTACAGATAGAACAAAATTATTTAGACCATACTTTGGCACACTCTGCCATTCTGCACCTTTATTTATTACTATTGGTAATCACGAAGGTGAATTGGGTTGGCGTTTAAATGGTACTGATAGTAGTATGCCTGTTTTAGCAGCTAATATCAGAAAATTATATTATCCTAATCCTTACCCCAATAATTTTTATACTGGAAATTCAACAGCAGAAAGCTATGTGGGTTTAAGAGAAAACTATTACTCTTGGGAATGGGGTAATGCCTTGTTTGTTGTAATAGACCCATATTGGTACACTACAGTTTCTAACAGAGCTGGCTGGGGTTGGACATTAGGTACAATACAATATAACTGGTTCAAAAACACCATTCAAAATAGTACAGCAAAATTTAAGTTTGTATTTTGTCACCAGCTTGTTGGAGGAAATGGTAATGATGCACGTGGCGGAACAGAGTATGTAGATTATTTTGAAATGGGTGGTAAAAATGCAGATAGTACTTGGGGATTTGCAACAAAAAGACCAGGATGGGCGGAGCCAATACATTCTTTGCTTGTAAATAATAATGCTTCCATTTATTTTCACGGACACGATCATTTTTATGGCAAGCAACAAAAAGATTGTATTATTTATCAAGAAGTGCCACAACCCTCATCAAAGAATATCAATAGCAATTTAGCTGCATCTTATGGTTATTTGAATGGTGTGTTTTTACCAAGCCGTGGTTACTTAAATATTACAGTTGGTAACGATAGTGTAAAAGTAGATTATGTTAAAACCTATTTGCCAACCGAAGAAAATGGCTCAAGACATAATAAAGATATAGCTTATTCTTACTCTATTGGTAGTTGTAGTAGCGGTTTGCCTATAAACTTATTAAGCATCAATGGACATAATGAACAAAATGTAAATATTGTAAAATGGGTTACAAGTAGCGAAATAAACAATAGTCATTTTGATATTGAAAGAAGTGAGGATGGTATTGAGTTTGCCAAAATTGGCGAAACAAAAAGTGCAGGTAATACAAATCAAAATACCAATTATTCCTTTACAGACAAAGCTCCATTTAATGGTACAAACTATTATAGATTAAAGCAATGGGACTTTAATGGCGAGTTTCAATATTCTAAAATAATAAGTATTGAAAGCAAAAGTAAAAAACAAGGTTTCACTATTTATCCAAATCCTGCAATAGGAAATATTACAGTACAAAGTTCAACTACAAAAACTTATAACAGAACAGTTGAAGTAGTTGATATGATTGGGAGAAGAGTCACTTCACTTACTTTACCTGCTAATCAAAATACGATTAAAATCAATACACAAAACATTGTTAATGGAATGTACTTTGTTAGCGTAAATGATGGCAATGGAATGATTATTGAAAAGTTAGTCATCAAAAAATAATTACTGTTTCTTTTTAATAGGTCTAAAATAATCTCTCATTTCTTTTACCAAATCTTGAAACTTATTGAGTTGTTGTGGTGTGCATATTTTAGCAAGTTGTTGAGCCTGTGCCAATCGGTACAACTCAATCTGATATTCATTTTCAGCAATACCTCTTGCAATTTGTTTAGCTAAATTGGTGTCTATGCTATTGCTAAACATCTCCTCGTTAAGCGAGTCTCTGCCTGCATTTAGTTTTTTTCGAACCTGTTGTTCTTTATCAAAAAAGTCTTGTCTAATTGCTTTGAATTTTTTTTCTTGTTCTGGAGTTAAATCTAATTCTTGCTTTAAAATTTGCGATAATTCTTCAACCGATTTTTTTGGTGGTCTATTATCTTTTTCTTCCTGCTTTTGAACAATTGGAACTTGACTTGCTGGAGTTGGCTTATTATTTTTATGCTGCCATAATATAAAACACATTGCACCTATGTTTAATGTAATCAAAACAATAACTAGTCTAATAAGCCATTTTTGTTGAGAGAAGATATTCATAATTGCTTATTTGTGCTGTGATGTATTAACTAATAATTCATTGGAAAGCTCTTTCAAAACTTCTGCTCTACTATAGGTCCTACTATTTTCTAAAGCCTCATTTTTATTGAGTGAATTATATACTGCAACATTAAAAACAATTAATATTATAACAGCCAATCCTATAGGTTGAAACTTGTTTTTATTGGTTTTTGTTGCTGTAACTTTAGCATACATTTCATTATTCAAAATACCTTTTGTTGCTGTAATTTGGGCTGTTTCAAATGTTTTTAATATGTCTTCTATGTTATGCATATTGTCTGTTTTATTGGACGATGTTTTATAAAAATACTGGCGTTATTGATTCATTAAATTTTCTAATTCTTCTTTAACTTTCTTTCTACCTCTATATACAAGAGATTCTACTGCAATAATGGTAGTTTCCATTATAGTAGCAATTTCTTCATTGTTATAACCATCAATCTTACTTAATGTAAATGCAATACGTTGTGTATCTGGTAATTTATCTAATGCAATTTGTAGTAGCTCAAAATGTTGCTTTTGTTCAAGTGTAATATCAGGCTGTGCAATATTTGATTTTTTGTCTTGTGCAAATTCAAGCCCTAAAATCTTACCAATAGATGAAATTCTTTTTTTCCTATTTCTCTTTTTAATTTCATCCAAACATTTGCTAATTGCAATTCTATAAATCCATGTGCTTATTTGTGCATCACCCCTAAACTTATTGATAGACTGAAATACCTCTATAAAAACTTCTTGTGTTACATCCTCTACATCTTCTTTATTTAATAAGAATTTGTAACAAGTATTCAACACTTTCAACTGATGCTGATTCAACAAGAATGCAAATGCATCTTTTTGTTCAGATTCAGATAGATTGTGTTGTTTGTTTTGGAGCATTAATACTTTTTGGCAAGTTTAAAGATAACTTTATGGTAAAGAAGTTTAAATGATTTGCTAAAGTTTTCGATTTGGCAAGATTTTGAGTTGTTGATGAGTGGAGATAATTTGTTTTGCGGGAATTGCTATTTTCTTTTTTTGTGTAAAAAAAGTTCCGAAGAGTGGGAACAAAAAAACCACAGATTTCGGAAATACAGCACCGAAATCTGTTGTGTCCTGATTAGGTTGGAGTACATAGTAAAGTTTGGGCTTGTGAATATTTATTGAATATTATAGGTGGGTTTTAAATTTTTTTATTGCCATTTATATATCTTTTTTAAAACAATCTATCAATCCCATACTTTTAATGCCAAATTATTTTAATTATGATTAAGAAAATAAGCAGCTTTCTTTTTTTAGGTATTATTTGTGTAAGTTTATTTGCACAAAATGCAAAATCTAAAACAAATGACCCATTACTAAATAATATTGATAAGACAGTAAAACCAGGCGAAGACTTTTTTTTATATGCAAATGGTGGCTGGATAAAAACAAATAAAATACCTGATGCAGAAGCAGCTTGGGGAATTGGTAATTTGGTGCAAGAAGATATTTATCAAAGATTAATTAATATTAATAAAAAAGCAACTTTAGTAAAAGCAAAAAAAGGAACAACAACACAACAAATTGGAGACTTTTGGAGTACTGCTATGAATACCACTGCTGTGAATAAAAATGGCATAAACCCACTTAAAAAAGATTTGGCAAGAATAGATGCTGCAACGTCTGTAGCTGAGTTACTTAAACTTGCTGCAGAATTTGGAACTAAGGGTTCTAGCACTTTTTTTAGTAGCTATATTTCTCAAGATGATATGAATAGTGAACAAATGGCTTTTCAATTATCGCAAGGTGGGTTAGGTATGCCCAATAGAGATTATTATTTTAACACAGATGAAAAAACTGTTAAGGTACAAAAAGCATTTAAAGCTTATTTGGCTAAAATATTTATGCAACTAGGCAATAATCAAGGCGTTGCCATAGAAATGACAGCAGAAGTGTATGCTTTGGAAACAAGACTAGCCAAGGCTTCCAGAAAATTAGCAGATTTAAGAGACCCATATAAAAATTACAATAAAATGAGTTTGGCTGCATTGCAAGAAATTACACCAAACTTAAATTGGCACGAGTTTCTTACTGCTGCAAAAACACCTATTGTAGATACTGTTATTGTGGGTCAACCAGAGTTTTATAAAGCATTAGACAAGGAATTATTAGCTACTAATATTAGCGTTTGGAAAAATTATATGAAATATAATTATGTAGCAGATTTTGCAGCCTATTTAGACGATAATACATTTATGGATAAATTTATCTATTCAAGTTCAATGAGTGGTGCAAAAGAACCAAGACCCCGCTGGAAAAGGGTTTTAGATGCACAAGAGGGAGCAATGGGCGAAGCTTTAGGTCAGCTATTTGTAAAAGAATATTTTAATGCTACTGCAAAAAAGCGTTACGAGAATCTTGTAGAGGAAATTAGAGATGCATATAAAAATAGAATTGCTAATTTAACATGGATGAGTGATGCAACTAAAGCAAAGGCATACGATAAGTTGGCTAAAATTACCAAAAAAGTTGGTTACCCTGATAAGTGGAAAGATTTTAGTGCAATGCAAATTTCAAAATCATCTTTTGTGGAAAATATGCAAGCAGCTAATATGTGGTGGCATAATTATAAAGTAAACAAATTGAACAAACCTGTGGATAGAACAGAATGGGATATGACGCCACAAACCTACAATGCATATTATAATCCTAGCAATAATGAAATAGTACTGCCCGCTGGCATATTTGCAGTTCCTGGTAAAAAAGACGCAGAATTAGACGATGCTTTGGTATATGGATATGCAGCTGCAAGTACAATAGGGCACGAGATTACACATGGTTTTGATGATCAAGGAAGACAATATGATGCTAAGGGAAATCTTACAGACTGGTGGACAGAAAAAGATGGAGAAGAATTTAAGTTACGTGCAAAAAACATTATTCAACAATTTAATGAGTTTATACCAGTAGATACCTTGCATATAAATGGTGATGCTACTCAAGGAGAAAATATTGCAGATTTAGGAGGGTTGTTACTAGGTTTAGATGCCTTTAAAAAAACAGCATCATATACAAGTGGTAAACTCATTAATGGACAAACACCATTGCAAAGATACTTTTTAGGATATGCATATAGCTGGCTGTATCAGGCAAGAAAAGAGAGACTTGCCAATCAAGTTAAGACAGATGTGCATAGCCCTGCTAAAGAAAGGATTAATGGGCCTGTTGTAAATCTTCAAGAATTTTATGATGCTTTTGGTATTAAAAAAGGTGATAAAATGTTTAGAGATGAAAATTTAAGAGTGAATATTTGGTAGGTTCAAATTTTAGTAAAGTTATTATTAGCAAAAAATACCGAATAAAAAGCCTCAAACAAAATGTTTGAGGCTTTTTTGTTTTATAAAGTAATTATATTATCCTTTCTTTTCAATGCTAAGCATATAATCAACCAAATTTGTTTCTGTAGAAAGTTGTAGTTTTTTTCTAAGTCTGTATCTGCTAATTTCTACACCACGCACAGATATATTCATTAACTGAGCAATTTCTTTTGTGCTTAAGTTCATATTTAAATAAGCACTTAGCTTAAGTTCTGTAGGAGTAATGTCGGGATGTTTTTCTTTTAAAGCAGTCAAAAAGTTATTGTGTACTTTGTCAAAATGTTTTGAAAACGCTTCCCATTCTTTATCAATATTATCATCCTCGCCAAGGCTTTTAAGTAGTTTTTTTATTTCACCTGTAGCTTGCGGGTTGTCGTAAGATCGCATTATTTGAGACAATTCACTTTTTATTTTCGTAAGCAACTCTCCTTTTTTTACAAGGTGCATTGCCGATGACGCTAGTTCTGAATTTTTAAAGTCAATCTCTGCTTCTAATTTTTCATTTTGTAGCGTAACTACTTCTGTTTCTGCTTTACTTTTTTCCAAACCTACAATATATAATTGTTTGTTTTGTTCTTCTTCTTGTTTTTGTAGCCTGCGTTCAAATTTTTTCTTTTGATATAAATGAAAAATTAAAATGCAAGAAGAAATAATTAATAAAAACAAAACTATTGCCCAATTGCTTTTGTACCAAGGTGGTAATATCTCTACTGTGTATTCAGCAACTGCAGATTCGTTGCCCAAGTTGTTTCTTACTTTAACTTCAAATGTGTAATTACCCTCTACTAAATTAGTATATTCCTTTTCGGTTCTTTTTGTCCATTCGCTCCAGTTATCATCAAACCCTTTTAATCTATAACTATATTCTAAATTGGATTGACAGCCAAATAATGAAGATGAAAACTCGAATCTAATTACTTTCCAGCCATAACTCACTTTGGGTATAACTCTTTTTATGTTATCATCAATATAACCTCCAAAAAGCAAACTGTCTTTCTGGTCTGTTAAACTCACTTTTCTTATCTGTACTTTTAAGGTTGGAAGGTTTTTTTTATACTTTTCATAATTCAAATGAAAAAATCCCTTTTCTCCGCCCAAAAAAATATTATTACTATCAATGGGATATATAAATTCAAAACCGCTGAGAATTTTTTTATTTAACTCTTGAAAATAAATAACGTTTGGATTACTGGCAGAAAAATCAATAACACCAAGTAATTTATCATGGACAAACCAAATATTGCCATTCAAATCTTCTTTTAAATATCTTATACTTTGATTGCCTAGAATTTTTTTATAAAATTCAGATGGTTCAAAAAAATCTTTTTGATAATTATATGAATAAACACCGTTTTCTGTAGCAACAACAACTTCGTTTCTTATTTTATAAATATGATTATTTAGATTAGACGGTAAGCCTTTATTATTTGTGTAAATTGTTTTTGTACTAGTAGCATTATTGTATTTAGATATTTTATATACACCATGATAAGGGTGAGAAACCCAAATATTATTATATTGATCTATAGCAACAAATCTTGAAGATTCATCAAAATCTGGTATGTTTTCACTTTTAATAAATTTATTATCAATGTAATTGAAATAGGTTAAGCCTTTGTAATTTCCTGTGATGATTGATGGGGTTGGAAAAGTATTAGACATAGGTTCAAAATTCCACGTTCCTTTATCTGTGTTAATTGGTACTGCTGTATTATTTGTAATTGTAAATGCTCCTTCGTGATGACCAAGTAGTAACTGATTATTAATTACAGATAAACCCCAAACTTGCCCTTTTGTATTATTGATTAATGAAAAGTTGCCTTTGCTAAAACTTAAATCTTTATTTTTTTGTAATGGTATACTATAAAGTCCATTCGACGTACCCATGTATAAATTGCTGTTATATACAATTGATGCATAGCCAGATCCATCTTGTAGCAGAGGATTTACTTTTTTAATAGCACTGTTGTATGCAATTAAATCAATACCGTTATCTAAACCTAGCCATAAGTTACTTTGTTTGTCTAAAAAAATACTTAATACATTATTGTTCTGTAAGCCTTCTGTGATGGAAAAACTTTGAATAATGTTTCCAATTGTATCAATAATGTAAATACCACCACTGTTGGTAGCAAGAGCAATCCAGTCTTTATTTACTTGAGTAGCTGCATATATTCTTTGGTTTTGAAATATAGTATTGTTTGTAGTTTTTAATTTGGTGTATCCTGTTTGAGATAAATTGTAGAGCCCATTTTTTAATGTACTAACTAAAATATTGTTATTCAATGGTAAAATGGATGTAACAGGGTCGTTTTGTGGCAAATCATTTTTTATCAATAAAGGATTCCAATTGTTATTTTCAAATGAAAGTATCCCTGTTTTATAATCGTGTGCATATAGTTTTCCATTACAAATGGTCAAGTAAGTCCATTCAGATATGGCATTGTAAACCTCTACAGATTCGTTTATAAACTTAAATATTTTATTTGCAGACCTAAAAAAAACAACATTTTTTACAACTACAATATCCCAAACATCTCCAAAGCTCTTGTCTTTATTTTGTATAAATTTTGTTAAAGAATGATATTCAAGTAAACCGTTGTTTGTTGGTGAAAAGTATCCTAGTTCATCTTGTCCACCAACATAAATTTTACCATCATTGCCAATATCTACAGAGCGAACAATGGTTTTATTGGGTAATGGAAATAAATTCCAAAAAGTGCCATCAAAAGTTAAGAGACCTTCATTATTTGCAAAATAAATGATATCGTTTTTATCTTGTTTTATATCCCAGTTTTGCAAACCACCATTATAAGCATACTTTGCATAGTTGGTTACATCCGGAAATCCAATAGTATTTTGACCTATTGCCCAAAAAGGTAGTAGCAGTAAAACAATAATTTTTTTCATTTCAGCTTACAATCGTTAGTAAAGGTAGTATTATTTTTTTGATGTAGTGTTGATGTAGTGCACAATAATTGAAAATCAACATATTATGTTTTAAGATGTAGTGTTGATGTGTGGTAAAATACTTCTGTCGAAGTAGTCAAATCTATTTTTGCATTTCAAACGATTGAAGATTATTTATTCACAATTTAAAATTGCCACATGAAAGCGAAAAAAATTTTACTCGCACTGTGCCTTTTGGTCGGCATCAAATTAATTGCCCAGCCAAACATTTCAGCACCAACACCCACACGAGCATCAGCTGACGTAATTTCAGTTTTTAGCGATGCCTACACAAACATTTCTGGAACCAATTTCAATCCTAATTGGGGACAAGGAACTCAAGTATCCGACACAGCCGTGTCAGGAAACAACATTAAAAAGTACGGAAACCTAGATTATCAAGGCACACAATTGGGAAGTCGCGTAAATGCTTCTTCTATGGAAAATTTGCACTTTGATATTTGGACACCTAACGGTACTCAAATTCAAATTTTTATGGTTAATGAAGGTAACACTGGTGGACCAACAGAACAAAGTGTTACTTTAAGTCTTACACAAAATGGATGGAACAGTATTGATATTCCAATGTCTAGTTACCACACTTCAATTATAAGTAGTATTAGCCAGTTTAAAATTCAAGTACCAGGATTTGTTTATCAAAACTCACCTTTTAGCTATTATTTAACTAATATTTATTTTTGGAAACCTGCAAACGTACCAACATTGGGTAGTTTTTCTTTCCCAACTAAGTTTACCACTGATGCTCCTTTTCAAATAGTACCTCCAACTAGTAATAGTAATGGAGCATTTACATATACAAGTAGTAATACAAGTGTAGCAACAATAAGTGGAGACACAATTACACTTGTTGGAGTTGGTACTTCTACAATTACAGCTAATCAGGCTGCTGATGGTAGTTTTGCAGCTGCTTCAACAACTGCGACATTAACTGTTACTTTTGCTCCACCAACCACTGCACCTCCTACGCCAACTCATTTAGCTTCAAACGTTATTTCAATGTATAGTAATACCTATACAAATGTTTCTGGCATTAATTGGTATCCAAATTGGGGTCAATCTACCACAATACTTGATATGAATGTTGCGAGTAA
>JAPLER010000244.1 GCA_026391115.1 Bacteroidota bacterium
CAGAAATTGTTGTAAAACTTACTAACGATGTATTGTTTATAGAAAGTAACTCTACCGACTGTGATGCTATTTTTAAAGCTATAAATAATATTGAGTTGGGCACTTCCGAACAAATTACAAATCTCAATATTCAACCTAAAATTTCAAGAGAAGAGTATATTAATATTATTAATAAACTCAAACATCATATTCACATTGGTGATTGTTACGAAATTAATTTTTGTCAAGAGTTTTTTGCAAAAAATGCAACTATAAATCCTTTGCATATATACCAAAAATTAAATACAATTTCTCCAACACCGTTTAGTGCTTATTATAAGTTGAATGATAAATTTTTGTTATGTGCAAGCCCCGAAAGGTTTATTAAAAAAACTGATAATAAAATTATTTCTCAACCTATAAAAGGCACAGCAAAAAGAAATCTAATCAACGCCGTTGAAGACGAAAAATTAAAAAGCGATTTGCAACAAAGCCAAAAAGAGAAAAGCGAAAATGTGATGATTGTAGATTTGGTAAGAAATGATTTAAGCAAAATATGCAAAGCCGGAACTGTTGAAGTTGAAGAACTGATGAAAATATATTCTTTTAAACAAGTACATCAAATGATAAGTACTGTTGTAGGAGAATTAAAAAGCGAAACAAATTTTTACAAAATATTGCAAGCATTGTTTCCTATGGGTTCTATGACAGGTGCACCAAAACTAAAAGTAATGCAGTTGATTGATCAGTACGAAAAAAGTACTCGTAATATTTATAGTGGTACAATTGGCTACATTACTTCTAAAGGAGATTTTGATTTTAATTTAGTAATACGCAGCATAGCATACAATGCAAGCAACAAATATTTAAGCTATCAGGTAGGTAGTGCTATCACTCATTATAGCCACCCACAACAAGAATATGAGGAATGCTTGCTAAAGGCAAGTGCTATTGAAAAGGTATTAAGCCAACAATAAAAAAAATTGCCTTACTCTAAAAAATAAATTTGGCTGTTATTTTATACTCCCTAATTTTAATCTTAATTTAATCCGAGATATGAAATTAGCTACTCAAAATATTATCTTAACAACACAACAACACAACAACACAACAACACAACAACACAAATAACAATATTCAATATAAACGTATAGCATAGCCACAACAAAAAAGTTGTGGTTTTTTTATGTCCAAAATTTTAATCTATGAAAACATTACACACTATAATAGCCCAATGTTATAGCTGGTTTGCAAAGGCAAGACCACCTAATACCCAACACCTAACAGCTAATACCTAACACCCAATACCTCATCACTAAAATAATAAAATATGGCAAAGAAAAATAAAATATCAGCTGTATTAACCGATGCCGATAAAGCGGCAGCAATTACAAGTATAAATGCAGCAAAAGCAAAGCTTCCTTTTTTAATTAGTTTAAATATTAACGAAAGAAAAAGCGAAAGAAAAATGGCCAGCAAAAGTGTAGATTATGTAAAACAATCTTTACGCGGTGCACAAACATTTCCATTGCAAATGCGTGGCGATTTTGATACACCCGAATTTGCTAAAGATGTAAACCTTATAAGCCAGTTGTGGGATATAAGAGTAGCCTTAATGGGCTTAATAGAACCATTAGACGATACCATTATGGCAGCAGGTGCCGATGCTATGCAAGCTGCCGACGATGTGTATAATACTTTAAAAGTTGCTGCAAAAAATAATACTAATGTAAAAACTATTTTAGACGAAATAGGCAAGTATTACGAAGGGCAAAAAAAGCCAAGAGTAGCAAAAGAAAAGAAAGCATAATACACCAAAACAGCCTCTTGTAGTGCCTATTGTAGGGTGTGCAAGAGGCTGTTTTACACACTACAAGGCAGTAACCGAGCAACTATAACTACCTACCTAGTGGCAATAGTGCATAACACAGCCTATTAAAGTACCCAAAATACACACTACAAGAGGCTGTTTTACACACTGTAAGGCAGCAACACAAGCACTACAATAGCCACTACACAGCACTGTAGAGCCTAATACAACAACTTAAAGTGGTAAACAAAAACCTAATAGCTAAAGAAAAAAGACCAATGCCTAATAAACTAATTAAACCAACAAACCAAATTTTTAATTTAAAAAACAATATACAATGAAATGTAAAATCTTAATCTTATTTTTATGCTTTTTAATGACAAAAGCAATGGGGCAGGTTGATAGTGCAACTATGCGATATAATAATAATGGTAATGTGTCGTGGCTTGATTTAATAAAACCCAGTACAACAAGTGAAAATAACGCTGCTAATTTCTTGAAAACTTTTTTGGCAAACAATAGTGCCGATGTAAATTTTACAATTTACAACGATGAAGTAGATAACCGAAACATTAGACACCAAAAATTTAGACAAATTTACAAAGGC
>JAPLER010000278.1 GCA_026391115.1 Bacteroidota bacterium
ATCTCTACCATTTGCTCACATCTAATAGCCACAAGTCATTCCATTCATTATTCATCGCATTAATTAAGTTAATCTTCTGCTGTCTGTTTCCTCCTTTAATTCTTTTCTCTTCATTTATTGCCTCGTCTATTGTTTCAAAATGCCTGTAATACACCAGTTTTGTTACATTGTATTTTGCTGTAAAACTATCAGCATAATATTTTGATTGGTGTTGTTGTATTCTTGCAATTAAATTGGATGTTACTCCTGTATATAAAACATTATGAGTTTTATTTGTGAGTATATAAACTGTTCCACCTTTTTGTAATGGCTGCATAGTAGTTAAGATTTATATTATTTTAGGTCATTGCGAGATTGGGTTCTTGCCCAACGAAGCAATCTCAATAGTTTCTAGAAGATTGCTTCAGGCAAGAAACTTTTCAATGATTATGTTCCTCATAAAAATAGATTGTTTTGTACCTAGCAATGACTGACGATTCAAAAAAAACAGATTGCTTCATTCTTCGCAATGACTACAGTGCTAAGCTTGGATATAGAATTTTCCTACTCTCACCCAAATAACACTTTGCTAGGCTTGCTGCTGTTCTTTGTGTTGCAATCATTAAAGGGCTATGTTCTCCATCAATTTGCACATCAATTGTGGGCAGTTGTAGCAGTTGCACTTTTAACTCTTGTGTTAAAATATCTACAACACTTGTTTTATCAACTATGCTACGCACAATAAAATCTACATAAGGGCGGTAGGGTTCCATTATATCATCTGCTAGGCAATAAGCATTGTATCTGTTTCTATGAAAAATACCAAAAGTAGGCAGCAAACCTGCACCCACAAGGCTACGGGCAACTGTGGCTCTTAAAATAGCATAACCATAGTTTAGTAAATTGTTAGGTGGTAAGCCATCTCTTTTTCTAAAAAACTGCCACGTCGCCGGAAATAAACTGCTCCAGTAATACACAGCAGCTTTGGCTTCGTTATTATCTGGGTCGCCACTTTTTACATTTGCTGCCAATGTGGTTAAATAATTATTGCCAATATTCCAATGGTGTAAAATGGCTGCTTGGTTACCAATTTTTGCTTTTACGGTTTGTTGCCACAATTGTTTTTTTAAAGGCTCGGTAGCTGTTATTTGTGCTGCAAATCTTTCGCTTTGTAAGGTATTGCCTTCAAGAGGCAGTAGCATACCTGTGGGGTGTTTGGTTTCGCCACAAGTAACTACTGCTGTATTATTGGCAACTAGTTTATCTAATAAGTAATGCGTAAGTGTTATTTGTTGGTGTTCTAAAACAATCATACCTACATCTTCAATAGGCACAGTTCTATCGGGCAATGTTTCGTAGCCTTTTACGTGGCTATAACTTACTATCATTTGCTCATCTCTATATTTTAAATGGCAGGGAGTTTCTATACAAATGGTGCGTTTTATCATAAAGAATAAGAAGATTTTATTTGGACTTTACTTTAATGAGTTGCTATCTAAAAAAACAACCGCTTCTATATTATTAGAAACGGCTGTTTTTGTTTTTTATTTTTTACTTAATGTTTACTATGCAGGTGTATCGGTAGCAGGTGTGTCTTTAGCTGCATTTCTACCTTGCCTTAATGTTATTAAACTGTTGTAACTATCTAGCACACCATTAATACTGTTTACCAAACTGTTGTATATAGGTGCTTTTGTAGCATCGTCTTCAAACTCTTCCATTTTGCCCATAATAATTCTTTCTAGTTTATCCCAAGCCAATATGGCTTTTTCTCTTAGTGCTTTAATTTTTGGTAGGGCTTCTGCATTACCATCGGCTTGGCTGCGGTTGTTGTAAGTGCTAATAAATAAATTGTTGGTAGCTTTAAGTTCGTTTTTCCAGCTATCTAGGTTTAGGGCTGTAAAAGCTGCTACCAGCTTAGCATCTTTTTCCCAACTATCAATAAGGCTTGTAAGGCTAGCCGATTCGGCTTGATAATTTAAAACAGTTATGCCCCTACCATACACCTCTATGCTATTTGCTATTAGTGTAGCATCTGCCACCACAGCAGGTGTCCAATGTTTAAGGTTACCATCTACAATAAAGCAAATGCCCATAAAAATGCTGTCTCTTTTGCCATCCACCTCAACAAGTATTTGAGTTAACGGATTTTTTTGGCTTGTTTTAAAAACATCATCCAACTCGATAAAAATGTTGGTAAAGCCATCGTGTTGTTTTTTAACGCCAATAGTGGTAGTGTTGGCATCGGCAATGGTTTTAATTAAATCTTTTCCTTGCTGAATAAACTCGGCATTGCGTAAAACGCGAAATGAATTTGTGTGTATCATAATTAAAAAATTTATTTAATGCAATTTAATTATTTTTTAATACCTGTAAATAGTTTATGCCAATTTTTTTTTTGATTTTTTTATCCTAGTTTCTATGGAAGAAAAAGTGAGTTGTGGCTGCATTCCCTTGCGTCTAGGGAAGAAAAAATAAGTTGTTGCTGTGTTGCCTAGAGTGTAGGGAAGAAAAAATGAATTGTTGCTAGGTTGCCTAAAGTCTAGGGAAGAAAAAATAAGTTGTTGCTGTGTTGCCTAGAGTGTAGGGAAGAAAAAATGAATTGTTGCTAGATTGCCTAAGACGTAGCGTAGGTAAAATGGGTTGTTGCTGAGATGCCTAGAGTCTAGGAAAGAAAACAGCCCTTCTTTTTGGGGAAGGGCTGTTTGAGGAGAATATTTATTTTTTCCATTTTTCCCCATTTACTTCTATGACACCTCCAAGTCTATTTAGCTTTATTGGAATGCACTTATCCTTAATAGAAATTCCATTTATTATTTCATAGCAATTTTGCGAACCAAATTCTACTTTGTTCTCAATTGATTTTGCTGCTGTATGTATGATGAAATAAATTTGTTTTTTACTGAATTTGACTACACTAAAAATACTATTTGCTATTTTATTTTTATCTTCCCAAAAACCTTTGAACAAAGGGCTTTCGGTATCAAGAATTACCTCCTCGCCATTTTGAGGCAAATACACTATGTCATTTTGTTTTAGCAGAAAAAGCGTTTTCGCTCCTTTGTTTTTTTCTTGAAAATGATTTTTGAATATTGAATCTGTATTTAAAGCAAGTTTATCTTCTGCGTTTTTAAATTCATCTTTCAAAATATTTGCAGCATCATAAAAAGATATAATATCATAAATACGTTTCCCTTCTTTTTCAAGTATCGCAAAACAGTAATTGCCTCCTGTTTTTACATATAAACTTTGATTAAAACTTTTTTCTCTATCAAGTCTTTGCAAAG
>JAPLER010000367.1 GCA_026391115.1 Bacteroidota bacterium
CCTATAGCAAATACATTAAAAACAATCCAAATAGAAAGTATTACTCCAAATAAAATAATGAACTTCCAACTACCGCCAAAACGGGCTACTTTATCAGATATTTTTTGTCCAGTAGTAATAATTTCTTTTGTTGGATTTAATAGATTTTTAACAATTAATTCTTCGGCTTTAATTGTTTCTTCAACTATTTGATGTAGTTTTTCAAGATGCTTTTTTTCATCTGATATTAGCTGGTCAATTACTTCGTTTTTCATATCAATATTTATTTAACTTTTTTCTTTTTTATAAAATCAAATTTTAATTTAGATACAGTAGGTACAATATTACCAAGCAAAAACCCCCAAGGTTGTAACACTACTATATGATCGAAAATAACTTTTAAAATAGCTGTTAAAGGTATGGATAGAAACATTCCAGGAATGCCCCACAAAGCACCACCAGATAATACCACAACAATAGAAATGAGTGCATTTATTTTTACTTTAGAAGCTACTACTCGTGGTATGATGAAATGATTATCTATAAACTGAATAAGCAAATACATTATAAGAACAAGTAAGGCATAGCTTGAAGAATCTTTTGTAACGTAAGCAATAAGCATTGGTAAAGCAATAGCTATTACACCACCTATATATGGAATTACATTAAGCACAGCACCAGTAATACCAAGTAATATGGCATAGTCAATGCCTAGACACAATAAGCCTATAGAATTTAGTATAGCTACTATTGCAGCTTCTAGCAGTAACCCAATTAAATAACTTTGAATAATTCTTTTTGAGTTAGCAAGTATTTCAAAAACAGTTGTATGGTGTGTTGTGCTAAATAATCTCTTAATAAATTCTAGCAATAAATCTTTATAAAAAAGTATCATAAATAAATACACAGGTAGTAGCACCACAATAATGATTACACTATTGATGGTAGATAATGTTTGACTAATAGCACTACCAATATTGTTAACTGCTTCGTTTTCTGTATCGCTAATCCATATATT
This sequence comes from Bacteroidota bacterium, assembly GCA_026391115.1. Lineage (GTDB taxonomy): Bacteria > Bacteroidota > Bacteroidia > Chitinophagales > Chitinophagaceae > CAIVPM01. The sequence goes on from JAPLER010000367.1 coordinate 998, forward strand.
TATTTTATCAATAGAGATATTGAGGTGTAGCGATAACCAACTGATGAAATGTTCGCTAGTTGCATTAAACTTCTCTTTTAATTTGGGGTAAGTATTGCTAAACAAAGTAATTTGTGCAGATAGAAAATAAATAAGACAAGCCAATATAAAAATAGCAACAACTACTGCCATAGCAATAGCAAAAGTTTTATTAACTTTTTTTCTAATCAAAAAATTGACAAATGGGTTTAATAATATAGCAAGTATGGTTGCATAAACAAGTGGTAAAATAATATGTTGACCAATATAAAGGGTATAGATAAATGCAAAAGCACCAATAGATATTAGTGCAAATTTTGCGTAGAAGGGAAGTTTCAAATTTTTATTTGTAGTATTTTGCTACAAAATTGACATTATAGCATAACGAATACTTACACAATTTATAATTTGAGTTATACAATTTATACTTTGCTTTTTAGAATTGATTTAATAGCTTACCCCTTAAAAAGGCGAATATTGGTTGTGCAGATGCAAAATAGTTTATAAAGGAATATATTGTTGAAATTACCATACAATCAGGAAGAAGTAGTGAATGAAAAGTTGGTGCCGGAGTAAATTATTTACATTCTTGTTGTAAGAATATTTCTAAAAAGCAACAACAACATCTGTAAAGTGCAACTTTTTTACTGGGTTTATGTATTAAAAATCTATCTTAAAACTCAAGTTTTTTGTATAATGTCAACCCCTATCTTTGCCACCCTAAAATTAAAATACTATAGTTATGCAACTGAAAGGCTTAGTGAGAGTTTTCGCCATTTTACTGATTGTAATCTGCTTGTACCAGTTATCTTTTACATTGTTTGTTCGTAATCACGAAAAAGCGATGGACTCTAAAGCTGAGGCTTGGGTTAAAAGAAATTATCCATCTGCTTCAAAAATTGAACAAGATGCTGCAAAAGAAAAACAATTAATACACATTTTAGATAGTACTAAAAACGCTAAAATTGGTCCATTTGGATTTACAACTTATAAAGATGCAAAAGACAAAGAATTAGCTTTGGGCTTGGATTTGCAAGGTGGTATGAGTGTTACTATGGAAGTTGGTTTAGATGAGTTAATTAAATCACTGGCAGATTATACCAAAGATGATAATTTCAAGAAAGCATTAGAAAGTGCAGTTGCTAAAAAAGCTAATAACGATTTAGACTTAGTAAGCTTATTTGTTGCTGAATACAGAGCGTTAAATGCTGGTGGAAATTTATCTAGCTTCTTTATTAATAAGAGTGCTGGTAAAATTAAAATTACTTCTAGCGAAGCTGAGGTAACTAGTTATTTAAAAACCAAATCTGATGATGCTTTTAAAAATACTGTTAGAATTATCACTAATCGTATAGATAAATTTGGTGTATCTTCTCCTAACGTAAATCCAAATCCTAAAAAAGGAATTGTTAATATTGAACTAGCTGGCGTTAAAGATCCAGAAAGAGTAAGAAGGTTTTTACAAGCTACAGCTAATCTTCAATTTTTTGAATGTTATAGAGTAACTGATGTAATAGACCCAATTAAAGGAGCAGATAAAGCTTTAGAAACTTATTTACTAGGTAGTAATGCAATGGATACTACTATTAAAGATAGTGCAGCAAAAGCTGCTGCTGCTAAAAAAATTGATAGCACTAAGTTAAATCCATTAGTAAAAATTGCAAATGGATTTGCTCAAGCACAGCAAGATCCAAAAGATAAATCAATGCATTACCCATCATATTTAGCTTATGTATTATTAAAAGATACAGCTAAAATGAATGAGTATTTAAAAATGGAAATAGTATCTTCTAAATTTCCTCCAAATACAAAATTTGTTTATGGTAAATTAGATAAAGTTGTTGATGGTAAAGAACCTCAAGCAATAGCTTTGTATGCCATAAAAACTTTGGATAATGATTTAGCAGAATTAGAAGGAGATCATATTACTGATGCAAGAGCAGACTATGAACAAAGTGGTCAAATTGGTGTATCTATGAGAATGGATAAAACAGGTGCTAATATTTGGGGCAAAATGACAACTAAAAATGTAGGTAAACCAATTGCAATTGTGTTAGATAATACGGTTTACTCTGCACCTAATATTTTAAATCCAATTACAGAAGGTAATTCTTCTATTTCTGGTGGATTTGACCAACAAGAAGCAACTGACCTTGCACAAATATTAGAAAGTGGTAAATTACCAGCAAAAGCTAAAATTGTTCAAGAACAATTAGTTGGACCAACATTAGGTGCTGCTGCTGTAAGTGGTGGTGTAATGAGTTTTGCAATTGCTTTTGGTGTTATTTTCTTATTAATGTTGGTTTACTATAACACTGCTGGTTGGATTGCTAACATTGCTTTAATCTTAAACTTATTATTTACAATAGGTGTACTAGCTGCATTAGGCTTTACATTAACTGCTGCAGGTATTGCAGGTTTAGTATTAACCATTGGTATGGCGGTAGATACGAACGTAATTATTTTTGAACGTATTAAAGAAGAAATTAATAGAGGCAAGAGCAATGCTATTGCTGTGCAAGATGGATATAAACGTTCATTGGCACCTGTACTAGATGCTCACGTTACCAGTTTCTTAACTGCTGCTATATTGTTCATTTTTGGTTTAGGACCAGTTTTGGGTTTTGCAACTACACAAATGTTGGGTATTGCATTAAGTTTATTCTGTGGTATATTAGTATCTCGTTTAATTACTGACTCTTATGTTGATGATAAAAAAGGGAGAAAATTTGAATACTTTACTGCATTATCTAAAAAAGTATTTAAACATGCTTCTTATAAATTTATTGAGTACAGAAAAGTAGCTTATGGTATTTCTGTAGTAGTACTTGTGTTAGGTGTTGGTTCTTTCTTCAATGGATTTGACCAAGGTGTTGAATTTGCTGGTGGTAGAAGCTATGTGGTTAAATTTGAAAAGAAAATTACACCAGATGATGTAAGAGATGATTTAAAAGCTGTATTTGGTGGTGTGGCTCCAATTGTAAAAACTATTGGAACTGATGGAGACAAGTTAGATATTACAACTGCTTATAAAATTAACGAAGTTGGTGATTTAACTAAAGTAGGGTTAGATGTTCAAAATTCATTATTCTCTGGATTGAAAAAACATTTGCCCACTACTTTAACTTTCCAAGAGTTTTCTACTACTACAAAATATGTACAAAGCTCTCAAATGGTATCACCAAGTATTTCCAGCGATTTAAAAGCTGGTGCATTTAAAGCTGGTATTATTGCTATCATTATAATTTGTTTCTACATCTTTATTCGTTTTAGAGATTGGAGATTTAGCGTAGGTACAATTGTAGCATTGTTGCATGATGTATTTGTAACTTTAGCTGTGTTCTCTTTCTGCAGAAAATTTGTTCCATTCCCATTAGAAATTGACCAGCATTTTATTGCTGCTGTACTTACAGTAATTGGTTTCTCTATGAATGATACGGTAATTGTATATGATAGAATTCGTGAAGATTCTAGATTGTATCCAAACTTGAGCAAAGAACAAGTTATTAATACTGCAATTAATCAAACATTAAGTCGTACAATTATGACTTCATTAACCGTATTCTTAACTATCTTAATATTATTTATATTTGGTGGAGAAGTAACAAAAGGATTTGCATTTGCAATGTTAATTGGGGTAATTACAGGTACTTATTCTTCTATATTTGTAGCTGCACCTATATTGGTTGATTTTGCAAAAAACAGACCTTTAGGAAAAGAAAGTATTGTTGAAGTTGAAAAGAAATAAACACATAACTTACAATAATAAAAAAGCCTCAAGTAAAACTTGAGGCTTTTTTATGTATAATCTTTTATGATGATATTTTTGAAGATGATAATTGAGGGACTAATTTCTAGTATCACTTTCAATAATACCATCTTTTAACCTTACCAATCTTTTGGCATATTTGGCAATATCTTCTTCATGAGTAACCAATACAACAGTATTTCCATCTGCTTGTATTTTATCAAAAATCTTCATAACCTCAACCGATGTTTTGCTATCTAAATTTCCTGTTGGTTCATCTGCTAAAAGAATAGATGGATTATTAACCAATGCTCGTGCAATAGCAACACGTTGTATTTGTCCACCACTTAACTCGTTACTTTTGTGATGACCTCTATCTGCTAAATCAACTTTTGCAAGACTTTCTTTTGCACGTTCTGTTCTTTCTTTTTTGCCAATGCCTGCATAAATTAATGGTAAAGCCACATTATCAATAGCACTTAAACGTGGCAATAAGTTAAACTGTTGAAACACAAACCCAATTTCTTTATTTCTTACTTCAGCCAAATCATTGTCTGGCATTTTACTTACGTCTTTGCCATTTAAAATATACTTGCCACTTGTAGGGCTATCAAGGCAACCTAATATATTCATTAAAGTACTTTTACCACTACCACTTGGACCCATTAATGCAACATAATCATTTTGCATAATGTCTAGGTTTAATCCTTTTAAAACCTGCACACTTTGCTTACCCATAAAATAGGTTTTATAAAGATTTTGTATTGAGATGATAGTGTTCATTTTACTTCTTTATTACCTTAGGTACTTTAAAAAACTGTTCATCTTTACTAGGTGCATTCAACAACGCTTCTTCTCTTGTAATGCTTCCTTTTAATTCATCTTCACGTAAAACATTTACTGCATCGCTAATATGTTGCAAAGGCTCAACACCAGTTGTATCAACCTTTTCAAGTTGATTGATAAACCCAATCATTTTTTCTAAATCCGATTGTAATGCAACTTTTTCTTCGTCATTAAACTGAAGTTGAGAAAGGTTAGCTAGTTTATCTATGGTTTGAATGGTTATTTCCATTTGGTAAAAATAGGTTTAACTAATGAAGATTATTTGTAATTTGATTAATGGTTCAAAATAAGGATAAGAAAATACATTCTTTTTTGAAGTGTTTAGCTAACTACTTAAAATGCTCTATTTTCTTTAACCCAATCTTTTATATAAGTTGCAATATCGTTGGTAGATGTTCCTGGTGCAAAAAGTTTTCCTACACCTAGTTCGTTTAAAATTTTCATATCATCTTCTGGTATGATGCCACCACCAGTTAGCAGTACATCATCCATTTCTTTTTCCTTCATTAACTTAATGATTTTTGGGAAAACAGTATTATGTGCTCCACTTAAAATACTTACACCTATGGCATCTACATCTTCTTGTAATGCAGCATTTACAACCATTTCAGGAGTTTGGCGTAAGCCAGTATAAATAACTTCCATACCAGCATCTCGCAATGCAGTTGCAATAACTTTTGCACCTCTATCGTGGCCATCAAGTCCTACTTTGGCAACTAATACTCTTATGGGTCTGTTCATAAATTAGGAATTAGGAATTAGGAATTAGGAATTAGGAATTGAACATTCATAATCTTTAACTAATAATTCATCATTATAAATACGATAGGTTTGTTTTTGGTGTTAAGGCCAGTAAGGTTTCGTACATTAATTTAATAGTGCTTTCAATATCATCTTTGTGCAGCATTTCTACTGTTGTATGCATATAACGCAAAGGAATTGATATTAATACACTTGGGCAACCATCATTTGCATAAGCAAAACTATCAGTATCTGTACCTGTGCTACGGCTCACAGTTCTCATTTGTAATGGAATCTTTTTCTTTTCGGCAACATCTTGTACAAATGCCAAAAGTTTATTATGAACAGCTGGGCCATAACAAGGACTTGGACCTTTACCACAAGCTACATCGCCTTCAATGATTTTACTAATCATAGGTGTTTGTGTATCGTGTGTAACATCAGTAATAATGGCTATATCTGGTTTTATTCTACGAGCAATCATCTCTGCTCCACGTAAGCCAATTTCTTCCTGTACAGCATTTACAACATATAAACCATAAGGCAATGTTTTGTTGTTTAACTTTAGTAAACGTGCTACTTCGGCAATCATAAAACCACCAATTCTATTGTCAAATGCACGACCAATTAAATTGCCATAAGCTAGTTCATCATAACCTTCTGCATAAGTAACAACACTACCAATATGAATACCTAGTTCTTCAACTTCTTTTTTTGTTCTAGCACCACAATCTAAAAATAAATTGTCTGTTTTAGGTTGAGGTTCTTTAGCTTCTGGGTTGCTTAAACGTGTGTGAATAGCAGGCCAGCCAAATACTGCTTTCACAGCACCTTTTTTGCCATGAATATTAACACGCATTGCAGGTGCAATTTGATGATCTACACCACCATTACGTTTTAAATAAATTAAACCTTGGTCTGTTATGTAATTTACAAACCAACTTATTTCATCGGCGTGTGCTTCTATTACAACTTTAAATGTTGCAGTAGGATTGATGATGCCAACAGCTGTACCATAAGGGTCTACAAATTGTGCGTCTGTATATTGTTTTACATAATTAAGCCATACTTTTTGACCTGTGCTTTCAAAACCTACAGGTGATGGGGTGTTGATATATTCTTTTAAAAAACTCCAAGAAGCATCGTTAAGTATTGTTTTACTTTTAACTGCTTTTACTTCTTTCTTTTTTGTTTTTGCCATAATAATATTTTTAATAATTGCAATGTTAAACGATTAGTGATTTGTACTGTACTTATTTAATTATTGAAATGAAGCTTATGTGAAATTACAATAAATCTTGTCTTTCAAAATCAAATGTTACAGCTTGTTCTAGTAATTTTTTATAACTATTAATTTTTACCCAATACACTATCCAACAAACGATAAATCCAAGGCTTGCCAATGTGCCAAAAACAGGTATAATACTACATATTTGAAGTACACACATTGCTATACCAACACTTGCACCAGGTCTGCTTTCTTCTAGAGGTACACTTTTTACTAAAGCTTCTGCACGAATGGAATCTGCAATATTGTTTACTACAATAAATTGATATATCCAGTTGAAAAATGGAATAAATAACAACCAAACATTAGCAGGTGCCATTTTTCTATTCTCAGGTGAAATTGTTTTTAAAGTATTTTGAAGTGTGATTAAATAAAATATAAATGGGATTAAAAAAATAAGAATCGTAAAACAAACAAGTAGAATAATAAATTCATTTGAATTAGAAAACATAATATAAGTTTTTGAGGTTTAAAATTAGTTTGGTATACGAATATTACTGTAAGAATAATCTTTATTTGCGTAACTAAAACTTATTCTTCCACATCATGCTTTCAATAGGTTTATTAGGTTGGCCACTATATTTTGCGTTTTGTTTTTGATTATATTTCACTTCAATCTCTCCATCAACAGGAAAATAAATTAACTGACCAATAGGCATTCCTTTATAAACTCTTACTGGTTGTTTAGATGAAATTTCAAGTGTCCAATTGCCACAAAAACCAACATCGCCTTTTCCAGCAGTAGCGTGTATGTCAATACCTAAACGACCTGTAGAAGACTTGCCTTCTAAAAAAGGAACGTGAGCGTGTGTTTCTGTATATTCAAGTGTAACACCTAAGTAAAATTCGTGTGGCAACAGAACAAAGCCTTCGTCTGGTATTTCAAAATGAGTAATGGTATTGTGTTGCTTGGCATCTAAAACTTCATTGTCATATTTAGCAAGTGTACTACCTAAGTGGACATCGTAACTATTGCTACCCAAATCTGCACGATTATAAGGTTCAACTTTTATTGTTCCTTTTTCAATTTCTTCCAAAATACGTTTATCAGTTAAAATCATAAAAAATAATGCTAACCCTTATGGGAGTTTAAATGGTTATTAAAAAGTGTTTGCAAATAAAATTCATTATTCGTTATAAAATATCAAATTTGCTTGTGCCTTTGTTTTATCAACAACATATTAACCAAGATACCCAAATTGCAATTTGGAAAATAGAAGAAGATGAGCATTTTTTTCTGCAAAAAGTTCAGCTGCAAAGAGAAATTAGTAATCTTCAAAAACGACTACAACACCTAGCAGCAAGGTATTTACTTTGTTATTTATATGATGATTTTTCTTTAAATAGGGTAGTGGTTTCAGAAAATGGTAAACCATTTTTACCTAATGCAGAATATCACTTTTCAATATCACACAGTAAAAATTTTGCAGCAGTTATTATAAGTAAAACTAAAAATGTTGCTTTAGATATTGAAATGCTTGATAATAAAGTTGAAAGAATAATCAACAAGTTTTTAAACGAAACTGAAAAGCAACAAATGCTTCAAACTATTAAGAATAAAGGATTTGAGTATTTGCCAACTTTATTATGGAGTGCAAAAGAAACAATGTTTAAGTTTTATGCAGAAGGAAATGTGGACTTTAAAACAATGCTAAGAATAGATATTGATTCTTTAAATGAGCAATCTTTAAACGCATTGATAGATATTGATAAAACAAAAATCTCATTGAATATTCTTTACAAAATACTAAATGAGATTTGTATTACTTATGCTATTGAAAGCTAATATTTAGAAAGCTTACACACCAAATTGCTTTAAGTGATGGTCAAAATGTTTCCATTGGCTAAAACCCCACTCGTAAGCTGTTAACTTACCAAAAGCTGGGTGTCTTTGCCCATCAACCTTGGCTTCTCCATTTGCAATAAATTTATTTATGCGGGTTAAAACATTTTGTCTTTCCTTTTCAAATTCTCTCTCATCAGTAACAATAAATTCTTTTGCTGTTGGCAAGCCAGGTTTATAGGGTTTGTTTTCCATTACTTTTTTCTTAATTAATGGTCCTATTATTTTAAAAATAAAAGAAGGTTTAATAACAATATCTCCAGTAGCTGTGCCCAATGCATCATTACAATGTTTTAGCATTTGTGCAACATTCATTTTACCCCAAAGTCTTTGACTAGTGGTGCTTAACAAATTAATGCGTGCAATAATTTCATGAGTACTTTGTGGTTCAAATAGACTTGGCATAAAAAAATTAATTGAATTTTATTTCAAAAAGCAGTGGCCAGTTTTTGCCTGTTATATAAAATGTTTTTGATTTTTTGTTATAAGCAATTCCGTTTAAAACATCGGCATTTGGCGAGTTGGTAATGTATTGATTAACTATTGATGTTAAATCATATTTTGCTACTACCTTGCCTTGTTTTGGATCGATTTTTACAATGTAATTTGTTTGCCAAATATTGGCATAAATACATCCATCAACATATTCAAGCTCATTGATGTTCGCAACAGGGCCATTTTCATCAAAAATTGCTTTTACAGTTTCTTCTGCAAAGGTGGTGGCATTTCTGTAGCTTAAATTATTGGTGCCATTGCTCATTATTATTTGTTTACCATCATTTGTCATACCCCAACCTTCTCCTTTGTAACTAAATTCACTTAATTTTTTAAAAGTCTTAGCATCAAATACAAAACCTTTTTCTGTTTGGTACGTTACCATAAACAACTTGTTTTTTACCATAGTTATTCCTTCTCCAAAATATTTCTTATCAATATCAATTTTTAGTAAATCCTGCCCAGTTTTTAAATCCACTTTAGCTAACTTGCTTTGTCCAAATTGTCCTGTACTTTCATACATAATACTGTCACTANTCCTTCGGTAAACGATGATGTGTTGTGAGGATATTGTTTAATTACTTCAAATTGAGGCTTTATAGCTGATGTATTTTGTGTAGAAGTGCTACTATTGTTGGTTTCTACAGCATTGCTGTTGTTGCAAGATGTTATTGCAAAAAATAAAATTGATACAAAATAAAATATTTTCATACTATTTAGAATTAAGAACAATTAAAGGTTGAATAACTTACACATTAAATCTAAAGTGCATTACATCGCCATCTTTAACAACATAATCCTTTCCTTCTATGCGTAGTTTACCAACTTCTCGGCAAGCAGCTTCACTTTTATATTGTACATAATCGGTATAGCTTATTACTTCTGCTTTAATAAATCCTTTTTCAAAATCGGTGTGTATTACACCTGCTGCTTGTGGTGCTTTCCAGCCAGTTAAAATTGTCCAAGCTCTTACTTCTTGCACACCTGCTGTAAAATAGGTTTCTAAATGCAATAGTTTATATGCACTTTTTATTAATCTATTTAATGCAGGTTCTTTCATTCCATATTCTTCCATAAACATTAGTCTGTCATCTGCATTTTCCATACTGGCAATTTGTTCTTCTACATTATTGCACATTACAATCACTTCTGCACCTTCATCTTTCACTCCTTCTTTTAATGCTTCGCTGAATTTGTTACCTGTATGCATACTGGCTTCTTCAACATTTGCAACATATAAAACACGCTTGTCTGTTAAACACATTAGATCTTCAATAGCTAATTTTTCTTCTTTGCTTAAACCAAGACTTCTTATGTTTTTACCATTATCTAAACACTCTTTGCAACGAATCAATACATCTAACTCAGCTTTTAATTTTGTATCTGTTTTGGCTAGCTTCTCTGTTTTTTGTAATTTACGTTCTACACTATCTAAGTCTTTTAATTGTAATTCTGTATCAATAATGTCCTTATCACCCATTGGATTTATAACTCCTTCATCACGTAAAACATTTTCATCTTCAAAGCAACGAATAACATGAATAATAGCATCCACTTCTCTAATATTTGCTAAAAACTTATTACCCAAACCTTCGCCTTTACTTGCACCTTTTACCAAACCTGCAATGTCAACAATTTCTAATTGTGTTGGAATTACTTTTTGTGTTTGCACCAATTCTTGTAATACATATAATCTCTCGTCTGGTACATCTACTAAACCAACATTGGGTTCAATCGTGCAGAATCTATAGTTACTTGCTTGTGCTTTTGCACTATTACTTACTGCATTAAATAAAGTTGATTTTCCTACGTTGGGCAACCCAACAATTCCTGCTTGTAAAGCCATTTGTTTGTAATGATTAATTATTAATGATAAACGTTTAATAATAGCGAAAACTAAATACTAATGGTTAAACGCTAATTATTAAAGGCTGCAAATATAGTGGTTGATAGTTTGCCTTATTTTGAAATATCATTGCTATAAAGGAATAGAAACTATCATTGCACAATGTCCATAGAGCACAGATACTTTTTGCTAAATAAACCTTACAATATGGTATCTCAGTTTATCAGCAGTCATCCTGTTCGTTTGTTGGGTCAAATTAAATTTGATTTTCCTGAAGGTACACACGCTATTGGAAGATTAGATAACCACTCTGAAGGTCTATTGCTACTTACAACTAATACTAAAGTTACTAAACTATTATTTGAGGGTAAACAAAAACATAAACGTACTTATAAGGTTTTGGTATTGCATAAAGTAAGTGAGGAAACTGTAAAAAAAATTAAAACTGGTGTTACATTTAAAGCTCGTGGTGGCGAAATGTACACTACGAAACCCTGCGAGGTTGAAATTATAGATGAACCAGATTTTATATTCCCATCTCCTTATACCAAAAGCATTTATCAGCAATATACCTGGTTGCAAATTACTTTAACTGAAGGTAAATACAGGCAAGTAAGAAAAATGGTTGATGGTGTTGGCCACAGGTGTGTGCGATTAATAAGAACAAGTATTGAGGATATTGTACTAGATGGAATTGATGCTGGCGAAGTAAAAGAAATTGATGAACAAACTTTTTTTAATGGACTTAAAATAAACTATTCAAGCATTATAACACTTTGAGGATTGCTTAGAATGTAATTGTTTATGTAAGACAATGCTGTAAAATTCTCAGGATATTGGGTTAAATGTTGTTTAATAGATTCAATCGTTTGTTGTTGTTTGTTTGACGTTTTTTGTTGTTCTTTTATTTTTAACTTTTGGCTTTTAACTTTTTGACTAAACGACTCAATGGCTTTTTTGCTTTCTATTTTCCCCATTCCCCAAAACTTGCCTTGTTCCATTAATATGTAATTTCCTGTAGAATCGTGTACCAAATAAGTTTGTTTTACAGCTGCAACTAGTTGAATAATTTCGTCAATTTTTTTATTATAGTTTTTTGTTGAGGGCATATTCTCCTGCACTTCTTTACTTAAAAAAAACATAGATAAATGAATATCAAAATCTTTACATAGTTGTGTTAAAAATTGTCTAGCCTCTACCAGCAAACCAAATGATTGCAACGGTTGTAGAATTTTCTTTTTATTATCTATTGCCAAGCGTTTATAACCCAAACTATCTTCAAAAATAAAAATACCATATTGTCTTTCGTAATGCTTTTGGCTTTTATTAAACTTGGGCCACAAACGTTTAATTTCAATGCTTTCAAATATTTGTGCAGTTAAATCGCTGCTGCATTCTTTCCAACTGATGTTGTAAATTTCCTTTAAAAAATCTTGTTTTTGTTTAGATGTTTTGTTGTTGCTAAAATGAGAAGTTATTCTTTTTTTTAGGTTAACAGCTTTGCCTACATAAATTATTTTTTCTTTATTATTATAAAAATAATATACACCAGGCAAAGAAGGTATTTTCTCTGCAACGCTTGTGTTTATTAAGTTTGGTGGCAGGTATTGTAATGCTTTTCTTCGTTTAGTTAACTTATCGACTTCATTATTTTTATCATTAGCTAAAATTAATTCAAACAATTTTGTGGTAGCTTGTGCATCGCCAATAGCCCTGTGTCTTGCTGTATTAGTAATATTAAAATGCTTGCTTAAACTACCCAATCCATACTTGGGCAAGCCAGGAAAAATTTTACGCGATAGCCTTACAGTACATATTTTAGGCAAGTCAATATCGTAACCAGCATTTTTTAAATGTTGCTTTACAAAACTGTAATCAAAATTTACATTGTGTGCTATAAAGACCCTGTCTTTAATTAAGTTGTAAATATGTGGAGCAACATCATTAAACTTGGGTGCAGTAGACACCATAGCATCAGTAATGCCAGTCATATTTTGCACATACCAATTTATAGGAGACTCAGGATTAACAAGGGTTGTGTAACTGCCTTCTACTTCTTGACCATTGTGTAAAATAATTGCAATTTCGGTGATACAATTTTTTGTACCATAACCGCCAGTTGTTTCTATATCTACAATTGAAAACATTTAATGTATTTGTGTGCAATTGTAAATAAAAACAAATAGGTATTTATAAGATATTTTGTCTTAACGGGAAAATAACTAAAAAGGTAATTCGGGTCGTCTAATAATTTGAATAAAATCAAAATAAAATTTGTAGAAAATTCTTAATAATAAAACAGCGTTTTATTAAATTCATTTAATGATTTGTTATTTATTCTACAATCGTGTGGTTTTTCTTTCAATTCTTTTTTCGTAGCCTTTTCCTTCAAAAATTCTATGTACATATACGCCAGCAACATCAACTTGTTCTGGGTCTAGTTCGCCGGGTTGTACCAAATGTTCTACTTCGGCAATGGTAATATTGCCTGCTTTTGCCATACTAGTACTAAAATTTCGGGTACTGCCTTTAAAAACAAGATTACCTAATGTATCGCCTTTCCAGGCTTTTACAATTGCAAAGTCGGCATAGAGTGCGTGTTCCATCAGGTGCATTTTGCCATTAAATTCTCTTACTTCTTTGCCAGCTACTATCTCTGTTCCATAACCTGCTGGTGTATAAAATGCAGGAATACCCATACCTGCCATTTGAATGCGTGTTGCCAAAGTTCCCTGTGGAATTAAATCTACTTCTAACTCGCCACTTAATAATTGGCGTTCAAACTCTGCATTTTCGCCCACATAACTACTCATCATTTTTTTTATCTGACGTGTTTGTAGTAATAAACCTAATCCAAAATCGTCAACGCCAGCGTTGTTGCTAATGCAGGTTAATTGTTGAACACCTTTAGCCACCAATGCAGCAATAGTATTTTCGGGAATGCCGTTTAAGCCAAAGCCACCAAGCATTAATGTATTACCATCTTTAATATCAAAAATGGCATTATTGGCATTTGTATAAACCTTATTCATAGTAGTAGTTTGTTATTTTGTTTTTTTAATAGTGGCTTGTGGAATATGATTTACCACAGTATCTCTTTTTTTGGTGCCATAACTCATTAAAGAATCCATTAATATTTTCATATCGTTTGGATGATTTTGATAATAGTTATAGCTGTTGTAAAAATCTTCTTTGGTAATTTGGTGGGTGGCAAAAACTTTGTTGTAAAGGCTGATGTTTTGTTTTTTTAATAGCTGTGTAGAGTCTTTGCTAGCAGTAATTTTCATCCACTCATCTGCACTTACCATATCCCACATTACCATTTTCATTTTGTTAATGGGTAGTACTTGAGGTTTATGTTTACAAGCAAGAAACAGTAAACAAAGCAATAATACTTTCGTTATTCTCATTTCAGTGCTTCGTTATATTTTCCACTATTTGCAGGGTCAAGGCTTTGCATAATTTCCAAAGCCTTGGTTTTATTTTCAGATGTACCTCGTTTTAAAATGCCC
>JAPLER010000332.1 GCA_026391115.1 Bacteroidota bacterium
ATTACTTTTTTCCATTTCTAGCTCCCAATACACTAGTTTTTTATAAATATCCCTCCAATCATTATAGTCTGGATTATCATTTAAAGCCATAAATAAATCCCTAAACTGTTGTTGATAAGCCGTAGTGGTTTTTTCAGCAACAAGCCTTTTATTATCAATTATTTTTTTTAATGAAAGCCATACCTGGTTTGGGTTTACAGGCTTTAGCAAATAATCGCTTATTTGGCTACCAATAGCTTCATCCATTAATGTTTCTGTTTCATTTTTTGTAATTAATACAACTGGAATTTGCTGATTAATCTCTTTAATTTTTGCTAAAGTTTCTAACCCGGAAATACCAGGCATACTTTCATCAAGTAAAACTACATCTATGATGTTTTCTTTAACAAAATCAATAGCTTCAAAGCCATTGGTAAAAGTTATAATTTCATAACCTTTAGTTTCTAAAAATATTTTTTGCGATTGAAGACTTTCGATTTCATCATCAACCCACACAATTTTTGCTACGTTCATACAATTAAGAATTAAGAGTTAGGAATTAAGAATTAGCAGACATATTTATTTCAAAAGACTAAAACCTAAATACCTGAATAAATGTGTAGAAATGAATTCGAATAGAAGAAGCTTGTTTGAATTGTGTGTCAAATATATACAGCTATTTGAAAGTAAAAATTATTGGACGAATTTTTAACAAAACATTTAGAAATTTAATTGCTAATTACTTTGTGGGTCTAAAGGAAAACTGCTGATTAACTTATACTCTCCTCCCATACTTACTAAAACATCTTTCCACAACGTAATGATTTTATTATTAAACACAACAGCATTAGTAGCATTGGTTATTATCCAACTTTTTTCATCCATTTCAAATTCAAGTTGCCCTGCACCCCAACCACTATAGCCAATACAAAATTTGATGTCATTGGGCAAAATATTTCCTGCGTTAATATTGGCTATTGTTTCTTCGTAATTTCCACCCCAATAAATATTGTCAGTAATATGTTGTCCTTCGCTAATGATGTCTGGTCTTTGATGTAAAAAAAATAAAGTATCTGTTGCTACAGGACCTCCATTATAAACAGTATAAACAAGGTCTGTTTTTAATTCTAACAAATCGTTTAAAGTTTTATTATACAGTTTATTTAAAACAAAACCAAGTGTTCCTGTTTTATCATATTCGCACAAAACAACAACTGTTCTAATGAAATTTGGATCTTTCAAAAATGGATTACTCAACAATACCTTTCCAGCCTTAAGTTTCATTAATTTATTTTACAAATGATAAAATTTAAAAACTTATTGTTGTATAAGTTTCTTGACTATAGTTTCGTTGTTATCAGATTGAATTCTAATTGAGTAAACACCTTTGGGTAAATGACTTAAGTTTATATTTATAATTGAACCTTTGGAAATATTTTTATTTACTTGAGCGTAAACTATTCTTCCAATAGCATCAAACATTTGAATATCTGCTTTATAAAAATTAGCATTACTATATAAATTGATATTGCTTGTGGCAGGATTAGGATAAATTGTAAAACTATTGTTTACCTCTTCAATCATTACAAAAACAATAATTGAGAAAGTATAATGTCCATCTTTATCTACCTGCTTAATTCTGTAATAATTTTTACCAGTAATTGGTTTTATATCAATTGCTGTATAGCTGTGATTATTCCCATCTTCTTTTGATGCAGCAACAGTAACTATTTTTTCGAATTTATTACCATCTATACTTCTTTCAACATCATAATAACTGTTTTCAATTTCATTTACTGTCCATAAAATTTTTACAGTTTTATTTTTTTCTTTTTGTGCTGTAACGCTCAACCATTTTACTGGTGCAGGATTTACTTTAATAGTGAAATTATTTGAGTTGATTGAATAGAAAATATTACCTAACGCTCTTACTCTTACTCGTGCAGTAGTGGTATAATTTACTGGCACAACAATATTCTCTGTTCCATCATTGGGTGTACTTGCGAGTAATGTTATAGGATAAGTGTATCCACCATCAGTAGATAATTCTATTGCAACATTTACTACATTAAAAGGTGCTGTATTGGTACTACCTTTATTCCAAGTAATAGTCTTGCTTTCACCATCTAACCAAATTATACCGTTAGTATTTTGTGATGTTACAGCAAAAGCACCACCAGTATTATTTACTGTAACTGAAGCATCGTCAAAACAAGTTCCACCACCACCAGCTTTGTTATCTCTTATTGTCAATCTAAATTTCATTGTTCGTGAAATGCTAGGTAATCTCTCCCCTATTGTTGTAGTTGCATTTACAACATCACTTATCTGAGGAAAATATCTTATACCTGTTGTTTTTGGCGTAAATGAGCGAAACAGAGGGATACTAGCAGTTTGCGTTGCATTCCAATTTCCAATTGCACCAAACACATCAATTTCTTCCCAACTGTATGAAATAGCATCATTATCAGGATCTGAACCTGTTCCAGTTAAAATAAAAGGTGTATTAATAGGTATTGTATAATCTGCTCCAGCATTTGCTACAGGTGCATTGTTACCAGTTGCAGTTAATGTTGGACAATTATTACCTATATCTTGTATAGAATAATCTAATATTTCTGCAATACTTATTGAGTGAAATTGAGGATCACTATGTGGTTGCAAATCATTAATAATACCAACTTGATTGCAAATTCCAGCATAAGCCATAAT
>JAPLER010000091.1 GCA_026391115.1 Bacteroidota bacterium
ACTATTTTACCACCTGGCATACACCAAGCGTTAACCGTATTTTCATCAATTAAATTTACTTCCCATTTATAATTGGCAAGCTCTGCACCCAAGCCTTTTTTGGTATAATAATCTGTAATAGCTGCAACCAATTTATTGGCTACTTTTTGCACCATTGCAGCATTTTTATTATTGTTTGGGCTTAATACTTTACTGGTTGAAACTACCTTTTGATATTCGGCAAAAGACATTTGTTCCATATCGGCATCGCTTACCAATAAAAATTGTTTTGAGCCAGTTAATGAATTGGTGCTACAACTAAATAAACAAGGAATAACTAGCAGCGTAATCAATATTTTTTTCATAATGAGTTAAAGTTTGGTGTAAGTTAGTCTAATATTTCCACATCTTTTGGATAATGCTTTTTATCGAATGTAAAAACAGCATCTGAAATAGTTGTAGTAGTATTAATATTGGTAATACTAAACTCAATAGTATTATTACTTTTATCTAACACTTTTGCTTTAGTAATCATATTTTTTGTTTTATCTACAAACACATTTACTTTGGTAAAATTCTTGCGTTTATCATTGGGCAATAATTCAATTTCATCAAAGCCTGCTTTGCTGCCAACAAGTTTGTAGGTGAAATCTTTATCGTAAAAATTAGACAATAAATTTTGAGGACTTAGTGTTTGTCCACTCTCTTCTACAGCAGTTACAGTAATGGTTTTATTACCATCAAAATTGTAAATTTTAACCGCATCGCAAATAATCTCTACTTTTCCTTGTTTCAATAAATATTTTTGACCTTTTAAAGAAATGCTACCTGTTTTGGTGCCATTGGCTTTGCCTTTAGATGTAATAGATTTAATAGTAAAACTACCCGTAATACCTTTAAAAGATTTTACTTTGGTACTTACTGCATCTAAAATTTTTTTTGCAGCAGGATCGTTTTGAGAAAATGAAGTTGTTGCTATAAAAAATGATAATAGCGATAACACAATAATTTTTTTCATTGAAATGTTTAAAAAGTTTGCAAATATAATTGTATGAGGTTTATGGACGTTGCTTAGTTCTATTTGTTTAATACCAATAACCATACCTACCTGCTTATTCAATTTAAAATGATGGCATTTCTGGTAAAAAATGTTAATAATAGCTGTTGTAAAATGAAGGTTAATTATAAATTTTTATTTGCGTTAGCTACAGCAGCTAATCTTTTTGAAATGAAGCAAATCTCTTGATTATACATAATGTTGATTAACAATTTCTATCTATTGTTGCATTTCTTAAATTTTAATTAAAAAATAAACTATATGAAAAGAATCTTTACCCTTCTCCTATTAGCATTTATAGGTGTAGCCAATTTAAATGCACAAACCTACAGCAGCTATGCAACTGTAGCAACACCTGCTGGGCTTGTGTTTGATGGCACAGGCAATTTATATGTAGCTCAATATGCAGCAAGTGGCAATATAATAAAAGTAAATACAAGTGGTGTGGTAACCACTTTTACTCAGTCTACAATAATTTTCCCAACTTCTATTGTAAGCGATGGCTCAGGTAATTTATATGTAAACCGTAGTAATCTGGGGGTATTAATTCAAAAAGTGAATAGTGCAGGTATTGTTTCTACCTATGTAGGTGGTGGTGGTAGTCAGAATTGGGGGATTGCAAGGGATGTATCTAGCAATTTTTATGTTCTTCGTTCGGGAGCGTCTGGTGCTATTAATAAAATATCACCTTCTATAACCCTTACTACTTTTGTTACAGGATTAAATGCACCAAATACTTTTGGTAGTTTGGCATTCGATGCTGCTGGTGATTTGTATGTTGCTTATAATTCCATAGTATATAAAATAACCCCTGCTGGTGTTGTTTCTACATTAGCTACCTTATCTGTTTCTAATATTAATTCTTTAGCAATAGATGCTACTGGTAATATATTTTTAGGGGGTAGTTTTAGTGGTATTTACAAGGTTACTCCAACAGGAACAGTAAGTGCTGTAGCTGGATTAAATAGTTTAAGCAATATATATGGTTTGGCATTTGATGCTTCGGGTAATTTATATGCAAGTGGCTATAGTACTAATACTATTTATAAAATAGATTTCTGCACACCAACAACATTTACCAACACCCAAGCTGCTTGCGATAGTTTTTATTGGGCAGATAAAAACAAATGTAGTTACACTTGGGCTGCTAAAGGCAATAAAGTTTACACAGCAAGTAATAATACTGATACCATACATTTAACCAATGTAGGTGCTTGTGATAGTTTGGTAACATTAGATTTGACAATTAATCAACCCACCACAGGCACATTTACAACAAGTGCTTGCGATAGTTTTTATTGGGCAGATAAAAACAAATGGTATTTTGCAAATAATAACACAGACACAGTTCATTTAACCAATTTGGGTGGTTGCGATAGTTTGGTTACGTTGGATTTAACTATTACTCAACCAACATCATCAATATTTACAATAAGTTCTTGCAATAGCTACATTTGGGCAGCCAAAGGCAATAAAGTTTATACAGCTAGTAATAGTACAGATACGATACACTTAACCAATTCAGGTCGATAGTTTGGTAACATTAGATTTAACAATTAATCAACCCACTACAGGCACATTTACAACAAGTGCTTGTGGTAGCTATACTTGGGTAGCCAAAGGTAATAAAGTTTATACAGCAAGTAATAATACAGATTCCATTATCATTACTAATGTGGCAGGATGCGATAGTGTGGTAATATTAAATTTAACTATCAATACAAGCACCCATAATGTGACCACACAAACTGCTTGCGATAGTTATGTTTGGAATGGTAGAACATACACTGCAAGCACTGTTGACACCTTTAGCTACACCAATAGCAATGGTTGTGCAAGTGTTGATACTTTGAAATTGACTATCAATAAAAGTTCATCTTCAATATTTACAGTTTCTTCTTGTGGCAGTTATACTTGGGCATTAAAAAATAATAAGGTTTATACTGCAAGTAATAATACAGATACTGTAATGTTAATGAATACTGCTGGTTGCGATAGTATAGTTACATTAAACTTAACCATTAATCAACCAGGAACATCAACCTTCACAGTTACTTCTTGTGGAAGTTATACTTGGGTTTTGAAAAATAATAAAGTATATACAGCTAACAACAATACAGATACAGTTCTTTTAGTTGGTGCTGCTGCAAATGGTTGTGATAGTATAATTACACTTAACTTGTCAATGCTAGCCAATATTGCTTCTATAGATATTATTAATTCAGGGGCTTATTGTGGCGACACTGCAAAAACACAACTTAAAACCAATATAAGTACAGTTGATTTCCCTGGTACTACTTATGCTTGGACCAAACAAGATTTTATATCTAGTAGTTGGTCATTCTTTAGTAACGACTCTGCGGTAAACATCAGTGATGTTTATCCTACTCAATATGTGGTTCAAGTAAGCATTCCTGGTTGTGGCAACTTTTTTAGTAATCAAAAAATGGTAATACCTATAAACAATCCAAATATTTCAGTTACTCCCAGCCCAGCAGTAAGTATATGCAATAACAATACAGTAAACTTTATTGCTGCTAGTGCCGATAGTGGTGTTAATAATTATTCTTTCTGGAAAGGAGCTTCTCAAGTACAAAACGGAGCAGGATTAACTTACAATACACCAAATTTAACAACTGCCGATGATGGTGTTGTATATACAGTACAAGCAACTAATGTTAAGCCTGTATTTGATGGTAATATAAATGAAAACTTCTGGGGCAAGCCATTAGCTGTTTCAGTTTGGGGTCCAAGTTCTGGTTTTGGAGCTGGTCACGAATTGAATGCAGTTTATTCAAGAGCAGATGCTAACAATATTTATTTAGCTGTTGCGGGTAATGTTCAAAACAACAACAGAATAATGGTGTTTATTGATAGCAAAACAGGAGGATATAATACTGGTAAT
This sequence comes from Bacteroidota bacterium, assembly GCA_026391115.1. Lineage (GTDB taxonomy): Bacteria > Bacteroidota > Bacteroidia > Chitinophagales > Chitinophagaceae > CAIVPM01. Next base: position 3,942 of record JAPLER010000091.1, read on the forward strand.
TATGGAAGAAATGGAATTGGTAATAATGCAATAAAAAACTTTAACAGTGGTAATGTTTTTGACCCAGGTTTTGAACCAGATTATTGTTTGGGTATTGGCACAGATGGTGGTAGAAGTCAGTTTTATTTTGACTTAGTAGAAATGAAAGGCAATGCTGCAACAGGAACTAGTGTAAGCAATTATGCAGGTTCTAACCTTACCCCAAGTGTAGGCTATAGTATTGGTGCAAATCCTGCTAATAATACACAAACACAAGGGTTTGAAATAGCAATACCAAAAACAGATTTAGGTTATACAAATGGAGATATAAGAATATTTGTTATGTATAGTGCTGATAATGGTTTTTTAAGTAATCAATTCTTAACAAAGGCATTAATTAGTTCTGGCAACTATGGCAGTGGTGTTGTTAATTTTGGTTTGGCTGCTCCGGGTCATATTGCTATTCCTGTGGCTAGTATAGCAAGTAAAAATTGTATAACAGAAGTTACTACAACAGTAACTGTAAAAGCAAATGCAACAAGCAATAAATATGATACAGTTTGCAACAATATGTTGCCTTATGTTTGGGCAGGTAAAAACTATACAATGAGTGGTACGTATTATGATACAACATTGGGTAGTAATGGTTGCGATAGTATTGCAACATTAAACTTAACCATCAATATGTCTACTCACAATGTAACCACCCAAGTTACTTGCGATAGTTTAGTTTGGAATGGCACAACCTATACCACAAGTGGAATTTACACTTATAGCTACAACAATAGCAATGGTTGTGCAAGTGTTGATACATTATTCTTAACCATCAACAATGGCACACACAATACAACCACCCAAACAGCTTGTGATAGTTTAGTATGGAATGGTACAACCTATACAACAAGTGGAACATACACTTATAGCTATAATAACAGCAGTGGTTGTGCAAGTGTAGATACATTATATTTAACCATCAACAATGGCACACACAATACAACCACCCAAACAAGTTGTGATAGTTTAGTATGGAATGGTACAACCTATACCACAAGTGGAATATATACTTATAGCTACAGCAATAGCAATGGTTGTGCAAGTGTAGATACATTGTATTTAACCATTAATAATGGGACCCACAATGTAACCACCCAAGCCACTTGCGATAGTTTAGTATGGAATGGTACAACCTATACCACAAGTGGAACTTACACTTATAGTTATAACAACAGCAATGGTTGTGCAAGTGTTGATACATTACATTTAACTATCAATAGTGGTACACACAATGTAGTTACAACAAGCAGTTGCGATAGTATGATGTGGAATGGTACTACTTATTATACCAGTGGCACATATACTTACAGCTATAACAACAGCAATGGTTGTGCAAGTGTTGATACTTTGCATTTAACAATAAATAACTCACCAGCAAAACCAACAATTATTGCATCTATAACAGCAATAACAGCACCAACAACAGGTGTGGTATATACTTGTTCATCAGTAGCTAATGCAGTTAGTTACACCTGGTCTTACACAGGTGCAGGAGCTACAATTAACAATAATGGCGATACTACCATAACAGTAGATTTTGCAGCCAATGCAACAAGCGGTTATATACAAGTAAATGCATTTATAGCAAGTGGTTGCACCAGTGCAAATGACACAGTATTTGTAACCATTACACCATTGCCAATTGTATTAAGCAGCTTTACTGCCGATAAAGTAAACAAAACATCAGTATTAAAATGGACCAGTAAAACCGAGGTAAACAGTAAGTTATACGAAGTACAAAGAAGTATTGATGGCAGATCTTACTCAACTTTAGGCACTGTTGTAGCAAAAGGATTTGCAAGTGATTACAACTTTACAGATGAAAAACCATTTGTAGGTATAAACTACTACAGATTAAAACAAGTAGATAAAGATGGCAAGTTTGAATACAGTGCTGTAAGAACGGTAAACTTTAAACCAGAAACAAACAGCTTTATAGTTAACATTTATCCAAATCCTGTAAGCAATGTATTGAATGTAAGAATAACCAATGCAGATGCTAAACAAATAAGGGTGTTTGATATGAATGGTAAAACAGTTTACACAACTACAGCCATATCATCTACAGGTACTACTACAATACCAGTAAGTAATTTAAGTAAAGCCACTTACTTTGTTGAAATTACCACAACAGATGGTAGGAGAGAAGTAGAGCAATTTATTAAAGAGTAAGACTATATTTAACCTCGATATTTAGATATACACAAAAACCCTCGAAGCGTAAAACACTTCGGGGGTTTTTGTTTTTAGTATGTATTGCTTAAAAGTAACAAAATGTAATGCCTCGCTTTTTAGGGTTAAAAA
>JAPLER010000011.1 GCA_026391115.1 Bacteroidota bacterium
AACTACAAAAATTTATCGATAAAAGCATCCAAAAATATTTAACCATTGAACTCATAAAATCTATAACTAATACCACAACGTATCAAAGGGCAATTAGTAAGACTATTATTGTGTAAATTGGTATTACTATACCAATTCCTGTAAAATATAACTCGTACTTCTACCCCCAGAAGATTCTTTAATTAATAAATCTTTATTGATTAAATCTTGAAAATCTCGAAGTGCAGTATCCTGAGAACATTTTGTCATTGTTGACCATTTTGAAGAAATTAATTTTCCTTCAAAACGATCCAATAATTTATGCAGCATTTTTTGTTGACGGTTTATTATTGTCAGGTATTTAATTTAGTCTGTGAAAACGGTGCTGTATGAGGTTTTTATATGCTATTTTCATTTCATTACTTAGAAAACTGATATCAATAAATTCAAACCAACTTGGCAGTGCTTTTTCCATTTTCTTAAAAATATTGTCTCGCTGCTTTTCATCTAGACCTAGTCTTGTGAATGCTGATATAAAATCATTACGATTTATTTTTTTCTTTCTACCATTCAATGTCAGTGCGAGGTCTTCATCATCAGCTGGATTTACAAATGCTGTAGCTACTAAATCGTATGCTGGTGAAAAAACAGAACCTATTGTTGGTTGATATATCTGCATTGCCTGTAAGAAATGAGAATAAAACTAATTCAAAGAAATTAACTACATCTAATCCTGGATTTGCCGAGTATTTTAGTATTGCTTTAGCTACTTGTTCGTGCGACCCTTGATATTTGTCTTCAGTTAATCGCTCGGTAAGTTGGCACATATCTTCCATATGCAGCTTCGCCGTTCCTTTTCTGTCAATACGTTTGGTTATATAAGCAAGATTGCCAGAACTTAATCTTATAAGACTATGTGGAACAACCTTAATTTTTGCAATGCTTGCCAAATGCATAGTTAAATCTTCTACTTCGGGTAATGCTGGATAATGTGGTGAACTTGGCTTTAGAATATATTCCCCCCACATTCCTACAATCGTGAATCTTTTTGCCAAGTTGGGCTGCTCTGCCGATGCCAAATGCAAAGATAATTTTGGTTGAACTCCTGTAACAGCAGCCTGTGTTTGAATCACCTGAGTGGCCAACTCCTCCATATTGTTTTCCGAATAAGGCAAAACAGGAGGAATTGTTACACCAAATATTTTTTTACTACAATTTGAATGAAAATCTGTTTCATTTTTATCTAGGAGCTGGTAACAATATAAACAACGTTTACTCATACTTCATTTTCTTTTAGCTGGTGAACACTAATGGCTCCTATACAGTCTTTACAACAAACAAGTAGCAAACCCATACGGTCTCTTGGATGTAGCTTCCAGTTTTTTTCGGCAATGTCTAATAACCATCCTTCGGGAATTAGACCATCAAAAAAGGGAAACAATATTTTAGCTATAAAGGGATTTGTTTGAAGTGGCAACGTAAGACTAACTGGCATTGGATTTTCGCTACTTAGATAAGAACTATCGTAAATAAATTGATAGCCATCTTCATTTTGAATTAAAATACCAGCGGTGATATCATTTATTTTTATTGCTGCTTTTCTCATTTCTTGTCTTTACTAGGGTTTAAAAATTGGTTGAAGATTTAACAGCCCCCACTTCATAACCAAATAATTTAAGTACTTGGTTTACCTTATCCAAACGTAGTGATTCTTTACCTTGCTCTATTTCGCGAAGGAAACGAAGACCAACGCCAGCCTTCTCTGCCAGTTCTGGCTGCGTAAGACTTGCAGTTTTTCTTTTTTCTTTAACAAATACACTTAGTTTCATTATTATACCTTTTAGGGTGCAAATATATAAAATTTATTATTTTTATA
>JAPLER010000289.1 GCA_026391115.1 Bacteroidota bacterium
ATCATCACAAACACCACCACAAATAAGTTATAATACAGCTGGCACTTACAATATTAATTTAACTATTGATGAAGGCTTGCCAACACAAAGTAGTTTTTGCAAACAAGTTGTTGTAAAAAATTGTGCTATTCCTTGTACTGTTAAACCTGATTTCACATTTACAAGAAGTTTCTGCAACCCAAAACAAATAACTTTTAAAAATGAAACTTCAAATACTAGCTCGTTTTTATGGAATTTTGGAAATAATACAACTAACAATACAAACCAAAGTTCTATTGTTAATTATGCAGCATATAATAGTTACAATGTAAAATTAGTAGTTACACAAACAAATGGTTGTATTGATAGTGTTGAAAAAAATATACCTGTAACCACACAATTTACTAATGGACTAATTAAAAATAGCGATACAACTATTTGCAATGGAGTTTCTTTTAACTTAAATGTTCAAGATTCTGGTGTTGGCTTTTGTTGGAGTGCTAGTAATGGAACAGTTTCTAATAACTCAGCAAATATTACTGTTGCCCCAACTGCAAACACAACATATTATTATAACACACAAACTTTGGGAACTAACTTAATCATTAATGGCGATTTTGAAAATGGTAATACTAGTTTTCAAACAGATTACACTTATCATCCATCAACAGCAGGAGGTGTGCAAGGCATTTATCATATTGCAACCAATCCCAATGTTTGGCTAAGTGCATTTAGTGCTTGTAAAGACCATACAAGTAATGGTGGTAATATGATGATGATTGATGGAAGTACTATTGCCAACGCTGATATTTGGAAACAAACTGTAAATGTGCAAGCCAATACTAACTATGTTTTCTCTGGTTGGGTGCAATCAATAGTAGCCCAAAATCCAGCTCAACTAGTTTTTAAAATTAATGGAAACGCTGTTGGTACAATACTTACAGCAAATTTAACTTCTTGTACTTGGAAACAATTTTCAATTCAGTGGAATTCTGGTAGCACAACAACTGCTAATATTTCTATAACTAATAATAACTTAATTGCTCAGGGAAATGACTTTGCAATTGATGATATTGTATTTGCTCCAGTTAATATTAAAACAGATAGTGTAAATGTTTTGGTAAATAATTGCCCTATTGCAAACCCCAATTGTAATGGTGTTGTGAAATTAAGTGGTCGCGATAAAATAACGCCACCACAAGCTAATTTTAAAAAATATTTTCCACCAACAGGCTTTACTTGGGAAACTTGGTTTAATGGAAGCTATTTTGATAATAATAACACAACTGTAGATACAAGATCAAAATTAATTGCTGCAACAGATATTCCTTCAACAACACAAGATATTGTTTTGGGTTTTGGGTGGCCACAAGTTGCAAAAAAAAGAGAATTATGTTTTGTGGTAGATGGACCAAATGGGAACTCTGATAGAGATAATTCGCCTTGTACTTATTTTCCTACTGGAGGCTTTCTACCAAATACTTGGTATCATGTTGCTGGTGTTAGAGATTATGCTAACAATACTTCAAAACTATATGTAAATGGCATTTTAGTTGATTCTAAAACAAATAATCATCAACCATTAAACCCAAATTCTAATATAATTTTTCCTAATTTTTATTTTGGAAGTATGACAGGTATTGGCAATGTTGATAGTGGCTTTGCAGGGAAAATGGATGAAATTAGAATTTGGAATTACCCTAGAAATGCAACAGAAATTCAAGCTAATTATGATAAATGTTTAGGTGGTAATGAAACTGGTTTAGTGGCTTATTATCATAGCAATGAAGGCAAAGGCACAACGTTAAAAGATGCATCTTTAAATAAAAATAATGCTACCTTGAGTACTGCTGTTACTTGGGATAAAACAGATAATGCACCACTAACAACAACTTGTTATCAATCAACATTTGCAAACATTAATAAAACAATTTGCTACAAAGACACTTTTCAAAATCATACAGTTAGTGGAGTGTATAACGATACATTAACCAATAGCTATGGGTGCGATAGTATTGTTACCCTAAATCTTACTGTTTTACCTGCACCAACAAATCTAAAAGACACTTTTCAAGGTTGTGGTAGTGTGGTGTTTAATAGTATTTCGTACACAGCAAATACTGTTGTTACAACATCTTTTAAAAACTATTTGGGTTGCGATAGTATTATTATTCAGCATCAAATTATTATAACAAATAAACGTGATACTATTTCAAAATCGATTTGTTTTGGAGGAAATTATTTAGGGCACACTTCAACATTTGATACCACTTTTAAACTAGCTAATAGCTGCGATAGCATATTGACAATTATTATTAAACAAGATGGTTATATTAGAGATAGTATAACAAAATCTATTTGTGGTGGCGAAACTTATTTTGGTTATAATATTACTGGAATATATAGAGATACTTTTAATACTGCAATTTGCGATAGCATTAGAACACTTAATCTTATTGCATCTTTTAATCTCAATCCTAAATTGCAACAAGACACATCTATTTGTAGTGGTGATTACGTTAATTTATATCCAGGCAACTACAAAAAATATGTATGGAACACAGGAAGTATTTCTTCTTCAATTAAAGTAAAAGACATTGGGTTGTATTGGGTAGAAGTGAGTGATAGTATAGGTTGCAAAGCAAGAGATAGTTTTGTATTAATAAATATATTCTCAAAACCAAGCAATTTCTTGCCAAGTAATTTGCAAGTTTGTTTGGGCGAAATCTATACTTTGAATGGGTATCAAAATTATAATTGGATTACAGGAGAAAATACACCAAGCATTGCATTAAATGGATTAAACAATTATTGGTTGAAAGTTCTAGATATAAATGGTTGTAGTGGTTTAGACACGATGAAAGTAACTTATTCTGCTGGACAAAATACTAATGATGTAAATGCCTTTAGCCCAAATGGAGATGGCATTAACGAAGAATTTAAACCTTTCAATAGCTCTTGTTTATTACAATATCAACTTTCAATTTACAATCGTTGGGGGCAACAAGTTTTTCAAACCACTAATGCCAACAAGGGTTGGAATGGTACAGTAAATGGAAAATTATTGCCTACAGATGTGTACTATTTTATTATTAATTACAAAACAGTTACAGGTATAAATGCTACAAAATCGGGAAGCATAACTTTATTAAGATAAAATGTTTCTGCATCATTTTATCTGTTTATGTCTATACACTTACTTTTGAAAAATGGCATCTTTTAAAAACAGACTTATTATCGGCAAGCAACCTTTGTTTGAAGCAGTTGCAGCAGGAACTACAATTGATAAAATTTTTTTACAAAAAAATGTTAATGCAGATACGTCTGCACAAGTGAGGCAATTATGTAAAGAGAAACAAATTCCAATGCAATTTGTGCCAGTTGAAAAACTGAATAGCTTTACAAGAGCCAATCATCAAGGTGTTGTAGCATTTGCAGCTTTGGTTAGTTATGTTTCTGTACAACAAGTTGTAGATTTTGTTGTGGGTAATGGGGAAACACCTTTGTTTTTAATGCTTGATGGGGTTACTGATGTTAGAAATATTGGTGCTATTGCA
>JAPLER010000376.1:0-5285 GCA_026391115.1 Bacteroidota bacterium
CAAGCCCTTGAATGCGAACAGATGCATTGCCAGTTACGGCACTAGATTGTTGTATTTGCACACCACTTACGTCTCCTAAAATACTGGCAATATTGGCGGGTTTAATGGTGCTTTCCTCCGTCATTTCTTCCTTGCCCAATACTTCTACTTTAATAGGCGAATTTTCTATGCGTTGGTTGTTTCTAGTACTTGAAATTACCACTACATCTTCTATCAATTTGGTTTCGGGAGCTAATAATATATTTACTGTAGGATTAGCCAAAGGCACAGTAATATCAATGCTTTTAGAAATATAGCCTACGCAAGTAATAAGTATATGATATGTGCCATTATTAAGTGTAAAGTTTGCATTGCCTTTTGTTGTTAAGGCTTTATGTGCATCATCCACTGCTACAGTTACTTTTTCTACGACTTGCTTAGTAACACTATCTACACAATGTACAACCACATTTTGCTGGGCATTTGCCAATGCACTATTTAGCAAAAAAAAGAAGATAAATATTTTTCTCATATAACTTTATTAATCCATTAAACTATTTTAATAATGTAAACCATCAGTAGTAGTTCTTTCACACAATCACTATCATTTTATATTTTACAATGCAATTTATTTACTATCATTTTCCACAGCATTTTTTAATGAATGTGTAAGGGTATTTTAAGGTAGATGGATTACAAAGGTAATAAGCAATTCAAACCCTTTATTAATGAAAGATTATTTAGTAAATATTAATGTGCTATTTTCATTGTTGAGTGTCCATCTTGTAAATTTATTCATTACGCTTCTACCTAGAATTAATTTCTTAGCTTTATCAGATGCAGCAACAATTACATTGTTAACTTTAAAATGACCGATTTGTAAATTGTTAATTCTATAAGTTCTACAAGAATCAATTGTTCCATTTGCCATTTCATATTCACTAATTCCCAAGAAATTATCTTTATTAATGATTCCTTGCTTTTTTAATTCTTCTTCAGTTTCTTTATTAATTAATAAATCACTTGCACCCGAATCAAATAGCCATACTTGCTTATTGTTTCCAATTTTAATTTTAACAAATGTCATTCCTTTAAAATTTAAAATTTTAATTGTATCAGCTTCTGGCCCATCAACATCATTTTTAATAAATACATTCCAGTTTCTGTCAATACTATCTTTATCAATAAATGGATGATTACAATTGTAGTAGAATTGATAATATGTTAAAGAGTTAGGATTGTTGATATTTTCAAAATCGCTGTCTGTAATTTTTTTTGATTTAATTAAATCTACCTGACATTGGCAAAATGTTCTTAATCTATCTTTATCAACTTTAACACCATATTTTTCTAAATAAAAATCATAACATTTAGTCAGTATTTTTTGTTGAAACCCCTCTGCATTCATCAAAAGGGTTTTATTCGTGCTAGTATAACATTCCTCCATTTGTTTTTTTAAAACTGTGTCAGAATTTATTAATTCAGATAAATTAATAGAACCATTAAAACTATACTTTACATAATCTTTTGAAGAAAAATGACCGTCTAATTTGTCTGCCATACATTCACATATATTTACCGCTTCTTTATCAGACCTATCCTTATTCATCGAGTTCAAACAATTAGTTACATATGTTCTTTTATAAATTATTTCGCTTCCCTGAGTAGAACGTATATAACCATCTTGGGCAAATGTTTTAAAACTACTTATAACTAATACAATTGAAACAAACACAATAGCTCTCATCTTTTTATAGTTGTTATAAATACGAATATATAGCTAAATTTCTTTTATGTTTATTTGCACGTATAAGTATAAATATTTAGCAATGCCATCTCACTCTCAGTTTATAAAACATACAGCACAACAACTTGGCTTTACTTATTGTGGTATTGCCAAAGCTGAGTTTTTGAATGAAGATGCAAAAAGGCTAGAACGATGGCTAAATAAGGGCTACAATGGGTCTATGGGTTATATGGAAAATTATTTTGACCTAAGAACAAACCCTCAATTACTAGTACCCAATGCCAAAAGCGTTATAACTGTTTTAAAGAATTACTATCCTGATGATAACGAAGCCAAGGACCAAAGACTGAAGACAAAAGACCAACCTAAAATTTCTAAATATGCCTACGGTAAAGATTATCACGAAGTCATTAAAAAACAATTGAACGAATTTTATGATACTTTAAAAAAGCAAATTGGTGATTTTAATGGGCGTGGATTTGTAGATAGTGCACCTGTGCTTGAACGTGCTTGGGCTGTAAAAAGTGGGTTGGGCTGGGTGGGTAAAAATGGCAATTTAATTACCAAACAAAATGGCAGTTTCTTTTTTATTGCTACATTGATTGTTGATATTGAATTAGATTATGATAATGCTTTTGCAAAAGACTTTTGTGGCACTTGCACCAAGTGTATTGATACCTGCCCTACAGATGCTATTTTACCCAATAAAGTAGTTGATGGCAGCAAGTGCATTTCTTATTTTACAATAGAATTAAAAGATGCTTTAATACCCAATAATATGCAAGGCAAATTTGATAACTGGATGTTTGGTTGCGATGCTTGTCAGGATGTTTGCCCTTGGAATAGATTTGCTACAAGCCATATAGAGCAAGCATTTGAGCCATTGCCAGAAGTATTGAATTTTACAACAAAAGATTGGGAAGAACTTACAGAAGAACAATTTAAAATTATCTTTAAAAACAGCCCCATTAAACGCACCAAGTTTGCCGGAATAAAACGAAATCTACAATTTATAACAAGTTAATCTTCGTTTTCTTTAATTTGTTTAAACACTTCTTCCATTTTAAAAACATAGTCAAGGGTATCATCGTTGTAATAATGTATCACAGGCATTCTGCGTAAATGTTTGCCCACTTTGGCACTCAATTCTTTTTTTATTTCCCAGGCTTTTTTATCAATTACACTCATCACAGTTGCTACACTCGCCACTTTAAACATACTTAAATAAATTCTGGCTTCCAATAAATCTGGCGTCACCATTACTTTAGAAATAGATACCATTCCACCATCAATCATCGTCAATCCCAGCTTCAAAAAAATGGCATTAAATTCCTCTTGCAACAATGCGGCCACCTGTTTTTGTCTTTTTCCCTCAATCATAATTTATAATCTTGGCTGTAAAAATAGTTACTTTGCGTTGTAGTGAGTAAATCAATAAGTCAGTGAATGAATTTTATTCCGTTTCACGGAATAAAATTTATTGTTGTCCAAACTGCATTACTACTATGTTTCAACAGTGGCGTTGGCACCATTTAACAGTTGTAATTTTATTGAGCAAAATGCAATACAACAATTAAACAATGTAATAATAACGCCAACATTAAAATGTAAACAAACAGAAATGGAGAAGAACAACATACGCAATTTATCATTAGCCGAAATAGAAAATTATTTTCAAACTAAGCAACAACCCAAGTATCGTGCAAAACAAGTTTACGAGTGGCTTTGGCAAAAACAAGGTTTAAGTTTTGATACAATGACCAATCTTAGCAAAGAACTTAGAATGCAATTGACAACAGATTTCACCTTGCCAGCACTTACATTAGATGCCACACAATATAGTGCAGATGGTACTGTAAAAACACGTTTTAAAACTTTTGATAATTATTCGATAGAAAGTGTTTTAATACCTACAGATGAAAGAAAAACTGTTTGTGTATCTAGCCAAGTAGGTTGTAGTTTAACTTGTAAGTTTTGTGCAACTGGTAAAATGGAACGCAAACGTAATTTAACATTCGACGAAATTTATGACCAAGTTGTTTTGGTAAATCAACAAAGCCAAAAAGTGTATGATAAAAAATTAACAAACATCGTTTTTATGGGAATGGGCGAGCCGTTGCTTAATTATAGCAATGTATTAAAATCTATAGAACGTATTAATGCCGAAGATGGATTGTTTATGAGTCCACGCAGGGTAACAGTTTCAACTGCAGGTGTTGCAAAAGCTATTCGCAAATTAGGAGATGATAAAGTAAAGTTTAAATTAGCATTATCACTGCACGCAGCCAACGATGTAAAGCGAAATGAAATTATGCCAATCAATGAAAGTAATAACATTAAAGCATTGATTGAAGCATTAAATTATTTTTATAAATGCACAGGCAACGAAATAACTTTTGAATATATTTTATTTAAAAACTTTAACGATAGCATTAAAGATGCTGATGAGTTAATAAAAGTTTACAGACAAGTACCAGCCGATTTAATTAACATTATTGAATACAACCCTATTGATGATTTTGGAATGATAAAACCAGAGGAAGATGTTACAATGGCATTTATGAATTACTTAGAAAAGCATAAAGTAAATGCACGTTTAAGAAGAAGCAGAGGAAAAGATATTGATGCAGCTTGTGGGCAATTGGCAAATAAAGGATAAGTGGTTTATTACATAGGCACATAGGAAATATATTTTTAAAATGGCTAGAACCATTGACAGTATTGAATAAAATAGCCCACGATTTAATCGTGGGCTATTTATTTATTAAAATTTTTCAAATTGTTTAACAATTTTATTCACTTAAAATATAGCTACAATTTTGCCATTTGAAAATGTCTACGATATGCTCTGGCATTATTTGCAAAAACTCTGTTCTTAGCAAAAAAGTATTCTTGTTTTTGAAAGTAATAAGAGAAATGGGAAATCCAATCTTTGGCTTTACTATGTAATTATGCGTTACAGGCAGCTCTGCAAACTGATTGTTTTGACATAACACAAAATGGTGGGTGTAATATTCTTTTGTTGTATCTTTTAAAGAATAATTGTTATACTCAATTGTAAAAAGTGTTTTTGCAAGTTTAGAATGAGCCAAAACTCTTACAACAAAACTATCTATACCTTGTTCCTGCGATAGGTTAAATTTAGTTTCAGCAATTTTTTTCACCTCTTTACTAACTACTAACTTGCATTCATAATTGTTCTTGGTTACAAGTTCATTGTCTATAAAACTATCCTTTTTATTATTTGCAACAACACCCCAAATAAACTCATAATTTTTACAAACAATTTTACTATTTAATGCAACATCAATAGCACTTACAAAGCCAATTTTTTTAAACTTACCTTTTTGGTACACTACTTTTAACCAAGGGCTTACCATATTGTTTCTAACTTCTGTATAAGGTACAGACATTAGAATTTCAACAGTGTTTCCAAAATATAATGTATCATCAAACGCAGCACCAGTGCTAGGTGCAACACGTGTAATTACTGTATCTGCAACAATTTTTCTTTCTTCTTTCATATTATTAAAAAAAGGATAACTTGTTTGAGCAGACA
>JAPLER010000376.1:5291-8507 GCA_026391115.1 Bacteroidota bacterium
AAACAAAATGAAAAAAAAAAAAAAGAAAAAATTGAAAATAAACTCTTCATAAACGATGTATTCTCTGTGTCTCTGTGGTTAACTCAAAGCATTAATAATAGCATTAAATTCTGTAGCAACTAAAGATGCACCACCAACTAAACCACCATCAACATCTGGCATTCCAAAAATTTCCTTTGCATTAGCAGCTTTTACGCTACCACCATATAAAATAGAAATCTCATTAGCTATATCGTTGCTATATTGTTTTGCAATTTCGTTTCTTATAAATGCTTGTATGTCTTGTGCTTGTTGGCTTGTAGCAGTTTTTCCAGTTCCAATTGCCCAAATAGGTTCATAAGCAATTACAACTTTTACAATTTGCTCTGCAATTAAATGAAACAAACTTTCTTTCAATTGCTTAGCTACAAAAGTATCCTGCTCATTTGTTTCTCTAACACTCAAAGGTTCGCCACAACAAAAAATGGGTGTAGCATTATTTGCTAAACATAAATCAACTTTAGCTGCAAGCATTTCATTACTTTCATTAAAGTATTCTCTACGTTCGCTATGTCCAATAATGATATGGTTAACATCTATAGATTGCAACATTTCAATACTAGTTTCACCAGTGTAAGCCCCATTCATTTTTGTATAACAATTTTGTGCTGCAACAAATACATTTCTCTTACCTTTCAATTTGTCCACAACCATTGTTAAATAAGGAAAAGGGACACCAAAAATAACTTGCTGATTATTGTTCAAATTGTGTGGCAAAGCCAATAAATCATCTATCAAATTTTCTGCTTGTTGATAGGTTAAATTCATTTTCCAGTTTGCGGCTGCTATTTGTTTTCTCATATTTATTTTGATTATTAATTATTGATATTTCATCCAAAAAGTAATTACTAATTCCAATTGGTTTTGGGTCTTTTAAACAATGCTGGTATAAATAATATTTGATAAAAGAACATCCAAATATCAAATAACCAAAACCAAGGTAATAAATCTTTTTCATTTAGTTTGTTCATTGACTTTGCAAAAACAAAAAGCTGAATTAAAAGTCTGAATCCAAAAATGCTAAGTACAAGCCACCATTTGCAAAATATTAAACAAGCAATAAACAAAGGATACATTGCAAAAAAACTGGCACCATATAAACTTAATAAAAATTTGAATTTAGGTTTATAATATTTTGCAGTTGTATAATGCCTATTTTTTTGTTTTATCCAATCGCCAAAAGTTTTTTTGGATTCACTTAAAGTATGAGCATCTTTATTAATAACAATTTTTGTATTTTCTTTTGTTGCTACTTGATTTATAAATAAATCATCGTCGCCACTTGGTAAATGATTAATTGATGAAAATCCTTTATTTCGATTAAACACATTTTTCTTGTAACTCAAATTTCGTCCAACACCCATATAAGGCAAGCCAGCTAAGGCATAACTAAAATATTGCAAAGCAGTATGAAATGTTTCAAAACGTATTAATTTGTTCAAAAAGCTATTGTGTTTTATGTATGCACCATAACCTAGTACGATTTCGGTATTTTCATCATAAGCATTTTGCATCATATTAATCCAATGCTCACTTGCAGGTACGCAATCAGCATCGGTTAGCAAAAGAGTTTCGTATTTACTGCTTTTAATACCCATACTTAAAGGGAATTTTTTTCCTGTAATCAGCTTAGCTTCTTGTACCAGTTCTATGACATTAAGATTTTTAAACTCTTTTTTGTATTCATCAATTACATATTTGCTATCATCTTGGCTATTATCATTTACAACAACTATTTCGTGTGTTGTTCTATAATCCTGATACAAAATTCCTGGTAAATTCTTTGCTAAATTCCCGGCTTCATCCTTTGCACAAATAATCACTGAAACTGGCTGCTGGCTTGATATTGATTTGGGTTTTTCTTTATAAAAAGCAAGCCTAATAAAGAAAAATAGATAATAAAAAACTTGCTATTGTTTGTATGGTTTAGTCGCCTTTTGGTTGATAAGTTACCAATTTAAAAACTAGATATGTTGAAAAGTTAAATGGTGTACTTAAGTTTGCAATATGAAGAAATGGCTTTTCATATTTCTTTTTGTTTCAATAAAATGTATTGGCAACGATAGTTTGCTGATAAAACGGCTATTTCAAAACCTACTGAATAAACAACAACTTACTACCAACTTTTTTGTTGAAGGCAGTTTTATAAGTTATAGACAACATAGCAATAGTGATAATTTGAAGCAAGATAACAACATTTTTTTTACTGCTCTTATTGCATATACATTGCAAGATTTGAAGCCTTATTTAACTAATGAAGAAAAAGTAATAGCTGATACTATTATCAATAGAGCTAGCAAGGCTTTCAGTCATTATCAAAATAAAAATAAAAGATTAAGTTACAACTTTTGGCGAACAGATACAGTTGACAATTTCTTTCCAAATGATCATATTCTCAAATTGTTTAGAAAAAGTTTAAAGTTGCCAGATGACTTAGATGATACAAGCATCATTTTAGCTGCACTAAATGTTGATGATTCAACAGCAGAAGCTGCACATAAAACAATGCAGTATTTTGTGAATGGAAATAACAACACCATTAAAAATACTTATAAAAAATATAAAAACATTCCAGCATATTCTACTTGGTATGGTGTTAAAATGCCTATTGACTTTGACTTTGGTGTACATTGTAATATTTTATCATTTGTAAATAAATACAATTTACCTTGGCAAAAAGCTGATAGTGTAACTTATGATTTGATATTAAAAATGATTGATGAAAAATTATACTTAACTAGCCCCAAATATATTTCGCCATACTATTCTTATACCCCAGTTTTGTTGTATCATATTGCCAGATTAACACAAAGCAAAAAATTGCCTGAACTAGAAAATAGAAAACAACAAATTATAGATGATGCTTTAAATGAGTTTAACAAAACAGGTAATACTTTGTACAAAACTTTACTAGCAACTACGCTTTTAAAATTTGGTGTTCATACTAATGAATTTATTTTAGATTCATCTATAGCCAATGGCTCATTAAACACTGATGAATTTATTTATTATACTGGTCATTTGTTTGGTCATTTAAACAATACTATAAAAAAGGTTGCTAGCAATATGAAAGCTACAGAATATAAATGGTTTTGTAGTGCCTTTAACGAGTGTTTATTATTAGAATATTTACTATTGAAAAATAGAAAAAGTTTAATAGTATTTATGGGAAAAATG
>JAPLER010000186.1 GCA_026391115.1 Bacteroidota bacterium
TTCTTTTGTTGAAAAAACAGTATATAAAACTGATGCAAGAAAAAAGAAAGCACCTGTGTAAAAACTCCATTTAACATTATCAGCAATAATGCCTTTTGCAGCTGTATTAGTTGAATTAAAAATATTGGTAAAAACCCAAGGTAATGAAGATGCAATGCTTCCACCCAAACCAATCATTAGGCTTTGCATAATAAACCCACGATTTACTTGGCTATCAGGTAATTTATCAGCAACAAAAGCCCTGAATGGTTCCATTGCTACGTTTCCAAAAACATCTAATACCCAAAGTAAACCTGCAGCCATAAACAATGTACCACTGTGAGGCATAAATATTAAAGCAATTGAACTTAATAAAGCTCCAATAAAAAAGTAGGGTCTTCTGCGTCCAAAAGTAGGATGCCAAGTTCTGTCACTTAAATAGCCTATTATAGGTTGCACTAATAAACCAGTTAATGGAGCTGCTAAAAATAACAAAGGCACATCATCAGGATTTGCACCCAAGCCTTCATAAATTCTGCCCATATTGGCACGCTGTAAATCCCAGCCAAATTGAATTCCAAAGAATCCAACACTCATATTAACAATTTCAGAAATGGGCAATTTAGGTTTCTTGCCTGTGAAGACAGTACTCATATAGCAATCATTTAAAGTTAGAATGTGTATTTTTTACACCGTCCGAAATTAGGGGTAAATATTATACACATAGTAAATGTTCCAACTTAATTTGCAATTCTGCTTACAAAAAACTAACAATCCTTAGCTTTTCCTTCAAATCCTATATTTGCCAAAATTTCTAAAATGAACATTAAAAATAATATTCTTGAAACTATTGGCAACACACCAATGATTCGTTTAAATAAAATAACAAAAAATTTGCCTTGCGAAGTTTTGGCTAAAGTTGATTATTTCAATCCTGGAAATTCTATTAAAGATAGAATGGCTTTAAAAATGGTTGAAGTAGCAGAAAAAGAAGGTAAATTAAAACCTGGAGGAACTATTGTTGAAGGCACAAGTGGCAATACTGGTATGGGTTTGGCGTTGGCTGCTGTTGTAAAAGGTTATAAATGTATTTTTGTTACTACCGATAAACAAAGTAAAGAAAAAGCAGATATTTTAAAAGCCGTTGGTGCAGAAGTTATTGTTTGTCCAACCAACGTAATGCCTGAAGATCCTCGTAGCTATTATAGTGTTGCAAAACGTTTGGGCAAAGAAATTCCAAATAGTATGTATATGAACCAATACGATAATTTGGCAAATCGATTAGCACATTACGAAAGCACTGGACCTGAAATTTGGGAACAAACAGGTGGTAAAATAACACACCTTGTTTGTACTGCAGGAACTGGTGGAACCATTACTGGTACTGCAATGTATTTGAAAGAGAAAAATCCGAACATTAAAATTTGGGCAATAGATGTGTATGGTAGTTTGCTTACTAATTACTATAAAACTGGTGAGGTGGATATGAATTTTGTGCATCCATATATTAGTGAAGGTTTTGGTGAAGATTTTGTGCCAGAAAATTATGATATGAGTGTGATTGATGCGTTTGAACAAGTTACAGATAAAGATGGTGCGGTGATGGCAAGACGTATTGCAAAAGAAGAAGGAATGTTTTGTGGATACAGTGCTGGTAGCTGTTTGCAAGGATTGATGCAATTGAAAGATAGTTTGAAAAAAGATGATATGGTGGTATGTATTTTTCACGACCATGGTAGTAGATATGTAGGAAAAATTTACAACGATCAATGGATGATGGAACGTGGCTTTTTGGATGTGAAAACATTTAAAGATATTGTGAGTGGCAGAGCAGGGCAAAGGCTAATTACAGTAGAACCTACACACACAGTGGCACAAGCTGTTGAGTTGATGAAGAAATACGATATTGAACAAATACCTGTAATGAAAGATGAAGTTTCAATTGGTAGTTTAAGTGAACAAGGATTGTTTATGAAAGTATTTGCCAATGCCGATATTAAAAATGCAACAGTAGAAAGTGTAATGGAAGCAGCTTATCCTATTGTAGATTTTTTAACACCTATTGAAAAGCTTGGAAGTCTTATTAATAAAGAAGTTGGTGCAGTATTGGCAAAAGATGAAACTGGTGCATTTCATATTGTAACTAAGTATGATGTGATACAATCACTTACTAAGTAAAATGATAAATTTTAAAAAAATTACACTGTGCCTTTGATGAATAGCATTACAAATTTTTAATGGTGCCAACGCCACTACATTTTAATAGTAGCATTGCAGCTTGGACAATAAATAAAAAAATTATTAACATTAGTGCCCTCTGTGGCAAAATTATAATTATGACAAAAATATCAGTAGCAAAAGGAGATGGAATTGGTCCAGAAATTATGGATGCAGTATTAAGTATTTTTAACGCAGCAAAAGTGCCATTGGAATATGAAGTGATTGAAATGGGTAAATGGGTTTTTGACAAAGGCTTTAGTAATGGTATGACGCCTCAAGCTCAAGCTAGTATTGAGTCTTTAGGTATTTTATTTAAAGGCCCTATGGAAACACCCAAAGGAAAAGGTGTTAAAAGTATTAATGTAACTGCAAGAAAAACCTGGAACACTTACGCCAATAAACGTGCATTTCAAACCTTGCACGGTGTAGATACTGTTTTTAGTAAAGCAGGCATTCCAATAGATATAACTATTGTAAGAGAAAATATTGAAGATACTTATGGTGGTATTGAACATATGCTTACACACGATGTGGCTTTGAGCAGAAGATTTATTACTCGTCCTGGAAGTATGCAGGTTATCCGTTATGCGTTTGAAATGGCTAAGAAAAAAGGAGCAAGACGCATTACCTGTGGCCATAAAGCCAACATTATGAAACTGACTGATGGCTTGTTTTTAGAAGTGTTTTATGAAGTGGCAAAAGAGTATCCTGATTTAAAAGCTGATGATATAATTGTTGATGATTTATGTATGAAATTGGTTACTCGTCCAGATACTTTTGATGTGGTGGTTTTAACTAATTTACAGGGCGATATTGTAAGTGATTTATGTGCTGGATTGGTTGGTGGACTTGGATTTGCACCAAGTGCAAATATTGGAGACCATATTTCAATTTTTGAAGCAGTACACGGCACAGCACCAGATATTACTGGAAAAAATATTGCTAATCCAACGGCATTGTTGTTAAGTGGTATTGGTATGCTGCAACATTTAGGATTGATGGAAAGTGCTGCCACAATTGAAAATGCTTTGTTATACACACTTGAAAGTGGTGTGCATACTGGCGACTTTGGCGATAAGTCTAAACCAAGTGTAAGTACTACAGACTTTGCAAATGCCATTATTAACAACTTTGGCAAAAAGCCAGAACATAATCCAAAGCCTGAAGTAAGTGATACTGAAAATACCTGTACTGTTATGCACTTAGACAAAAACCCAATGCTTGAAAGCTATGAAGCCACACAGGAAAAAGTGGTGGGTGTAGATATGTTTGTTGAAAGTGCCAACCAGCCAAAAGATGTTGCAGAAAATTGTTTAAAGCATACTGCAAATATGTTTAACTTAGTTACTATTAGCAATCGTGGTACACAGGTTTGGCCCAAAGGTAGTGTGTTTACTAACCTTGTAAATCAATACAGATGCAGGTTTGAAAGCATTGAAGGAAAAGCACTAACCCAAAAAGATATTATAGATTTATATGAAAGGCTTACAAAAGACTTTAAAGTGTGCAGTTTAGAATTGTTGAATGAATGGAATGGAATAAAGGGGTATAGTTTAGCACAAGGTCAGTAATGATGAGTTAAAATTTTTGTGTAAATAAATGTCTAGTAAAGTAATCATTGTTTCTTTGCTTGTAATAAAAAATGTACTTTGAAGTTTAAGAATTATCTCTCTCTAATAAAGTTTTCTCATACCATTTTTGCAATGCCATTTGCAATGATTGGGTTTGTGTTGGGATTGTATCATCCTGGAATGAAAATTTACAATCTTAATAGTACGATTGAATGGGGCAATCGTTTTGTAGATATTTTTATGTTTTTACACTTAGATATCTTAATATTTGTTATCCTTTGTATGATAACTGCACGTAGTGCAGCAATGGCTTTTAACAGATATTTAGATAGAAGTTTTGATGCCAAGAATCCACGTACTGCAATAAGGGAAATTCCTGCAGGTGTAATAAGTGCAAAAAGTGCTTTAACTTTTACAATTCTTTGTTGTGTTACTTTTGTAGTTAGTTGTTATTTCATTAATAGTAAGGTTTTAATGCTTTCTCCAATAGCTTTATTTGTAATTTTATTTTATAGCTATACAAAAAGATTTACTGCATTATGTCATTTGGTTTTGGGCTTAGGTTTATCATTAGCACCACTTGGAGCTTATCTAGCAGTTACTGCACAGTTTAATGTATTGCCTATTGTATTTTCGTTGATTGTATTGTTTTGGGTTAGTGGATTTGATATAATTTATGCTTTACAAGATGAGACTTTTGATAAAGAAAATAAGTTGCATAGTATACCAGCAATGTTGGGAAAAAGCAAGGCTCTAAATGTTTCTAGATTGCTACATTTTATTTGTGCTAGCATTGTTTTTTTTGTGGGATTTTACTATCATTTTCATATACTTTACAACATTGGTGCTGCCACATTTGTAACTATGCTCTACTATCAACATAGTATTGTTAGGCCAAATGATTTAAGCAAAGTTAATATTGCTTTTATGACAGCAAATGGTATTGCAAGTATTGTTTTTGCTGGCTTTGTTATTGCAGATATCATCACAAATAATTAATGAAAAATGGCAAGAATTATTTGTGTAGATTATGGGGGCAAAAGAACAGGCATTGCAGTTACAGATCCCTTTCAAATTATTGCAACAGCTTTGGAAACCATTCCTTCAAAAGAACTTATCCCTTTTTTAAAAAAATATACAATTACAGAGGAAGTTGAATTGTTGTTGATAGGTTATCCACTTGATTTGAATGACAATCCCACACACGCTACAGCACTAGTTAATAATGCCATTAAAGAAATAAAAAAAATCTTCCCCAATTTGCCATTACAAACAGTTGATGAAAGATTTACTTCTAAAATGGCATCAAGAGCAATGGTTGAAATGGGAATGAAAAAAAAAGACAGACAAAAAAAAGAAAATACAGATATGATTGCAGCTACTATAATGCTTCAAGAGTATTTAGCGAATAGATAGTAATTTTGATAATAATTTTCTTTTTTAAAACCTAAATATTTGTTAATAAACTGGCTAATATTAACACAACAAAATTCTACAACCTAAACCCTTAATTTTACAGTCTAATCTTCTTAATATGCAAATAGAAGCAGGTACTTTATTAAAGCAAATAAATTCTCCAGACGACTTAAAAAAGATAAGCAAAGAGCAATTGCATCAGTTATGCGATGAGCTTCGTCAATACATTATTGATGTGGTAAGTGTTCACGGTGGACATTTTGCTGCAAGCCTTGGTGTGGTTGAGTTAAGTGTTGCTTTACATTATATTTATAACACACCTTATGACCAATTGGTTTTTGATGTGGGACATCAGGCTTATGGACATAAAATTCTAACTGGACGTAGAGATAATTTTCCAACAAATAGGAAATATAGAGGCTTAAGTGGATTTCCCAAACGCAGCGAAAGTGAATATGATACTTTTGGTGTGGGGCATTCCTCAACATCTATTAGTGCAGCTTTGGGTATGGCAATGGCTGCAAAATATAAAGGCGAAAACAGAAAATCTGTTGCCATTATTGGTGATGGAAGTATGACAGCAGGAATGGCTTTTGAAGCAATGAACCATGCTGGAGTAGCTGATAGTGATTTACTTGTTATTCTCAACGATAACTGCATGAGCATTGACCCAAATGTGGGTGCTTTAAAAGAATATTTAACTGATATTTCTACCAGTCCAACATACAATAAAATGCGTGATGAAGTTTGGAATATAATGGGTAAATTACCTGTTGGAAAAAACTTTAGTCGCAGTATGGCAAGCAAGTTAGAAGCAAGTGTGAAAGGTGTTATAAGTCAAAGCAGCAACTTGTTTGAAGCTTTAAAATTCAGGTATTTTGGCCCTATTGATGGACATAATATTACCAAACTTGTTGATACTTTAAAAGATTTAAAAAACATCCCTGGTCCTAAATTGTTACACATTGTAACTGTTAAAGGAAAAGGCTATGCTTTGGCAGAAAAAGACCAAACCAAATGGCATGCTCCAGGATTATTTGATAAAGTAACTGGTGAAATTTATAAGAAGAAAATCGAAGTGCCTTTACCAATGAAATACCAAGATGTGTTTGGATACACAATGATTGAGTTGGCAAAAGCAAATGATAAAATAATGGGTGTTACACCTGCAATGCCAAGTGGAAGTTCATTGAAATTTATGATGGCTGAAATGCCAAATCGAGCTTTTGATGTGGGTATTTGTGAGCAACACGCAGCAACTTTAAGTGCTGGATTAGCAACACAAGGAATGCGAGTTTTTTGCAATATTTACAGCAGCTTTATGCAACGTGCTTTTGATCAAGTAGTACACGATATTGCTATTCAAAAACTCCCCGTTACATTGTGTTTAGATAGAGCAGGTTTGGTGGGTGAAGATGGACCAACGCATCATGGTTGCTATGATGTGCCTTATTTTAGATGCATACCAAATATGATTATCTCTGCTCCAATGAATGAAAAAGAGTTGAGAAATTTAATGTTTACATCGCAACTTGAAACTACTAAATATCCTTTTGTCATTCGTTATCCACGTGGCGAAGGTGTAATGGCAGATTTGCAAAAAGAAACAATGGCTGAAAAATATCCATTAGAGGAAATCCAAATTGGTAAAGGTCGCAAGTTAAAAGATGGAGAAGAGATAGCTATCTTATCTTTTGGACACCCAGGCAACTTTGCACAAGCAGCTATTCGTGAGTTAAGAACCAATGATATCAATCCTGCACATTATGATATGCGTTTTGCAAAGCCAATTGATGAAGAAATGCTGCACGAAGTATTTGCAAAATACAATAAAATTATCACCATTGAAGATGGAACAACAATTGGTGGTTTTGGTAGTGCAGTATTAGAATTTATGGCTCAACACAATTACACTGCTCAAGTTAAAATGCTTGGTATTCCCGATAGATTGGTAGAACACGGCACACTAAGAGAATTGCACAGAGAATGTAATTATGATGCACAAGGAATTGTGGAAACTGTAAGAGGGATGATGAGTGATAAAGTGAGGTTGAGTGAGTTGATGGGGTAATTTGAGTTTTATATTTATTAAAACATTTGTTAAAGCGTATTATTAATGGTGACATTAGTAATACGCTTTTTTTTGATCAAGTTTATATATAACTCTCACCTTTAATTTTTGCAACAACTTACTAATAGTTATTATACTATTTTCTAATCCACACAATAAATTTAATAGAACCACTGTTTATAAAAAACCCCAAACAGCTTTGAGAAACTAGTTTGGGGTATAAGGTCTTAGTACAGACATTGTGGTTTTTTCGGATATGGGATTTTGCTACTTTAACCTCGATAAATTGTGTCTGTATCAATTCCAGTACAATATTAAGAGTCAATTTTTGATAAAATTTATGGCAACAAATATTAAGGGTAAAATTCAGGGTGTTTGTGTTTATTAACAGGCTAAAACCCCTTGCCAAAACCCCTTATTTATTTGCCAAAACCCCCTGAATTTTAACTTATTTTTTTTATATTATACACATTGTCAACACATTGTGTATTTAATAGACTAATAATCAAGCTATTAATAAACTGCATTTAAATGTTAATACTAAAACTGAAAATAGCTTTACACCCACAATATAAAATAATCAAAAAAAAATAGTATGCAAACAATTCAAAACTCAACAAAA
>JAPLER010000092.1 GCA_026391115.1 Bacteroidota bacterium
GCTGGCTTAAATATCAATAATAATGGTGGAGATGTAAATGTTACATGGCGTGGTAGTAACACTAGTTTCTTTTTAGACGAAATGAATATAGATGCAGAAACCGCTGGTACTATAAATATGAATGAAGTGGCATATATAAAAATCTTTCGTCCACCATTTTATGGTGGCAGTGGCGGTGGTGCAGGTGGTGCAATTGCTATTTATACACGCAAGGGAAATGATGCAAAGAGTATTCCTGGTAGGGGTTTAGCATTCAAATATTTAGAAGGGTATTCAGCTATAAAACAATTTTATAGTCCTAATTATGATAATGAAACAACAGCAACAGCCGATTTAAGAGAAACACTTTATTGGAATCCCTACATTATTACAAATCATTTAAAACATAAAGCTACCATTGAGTTTTATAATAATGATGTAACTAAAAAGTACAGAATTAGCTTGTGTGGTATGAATACTGATGGTAAAATGACTTTGGTTGAGAAAGTAATTGAATAAAATAGTTCATTAATATTAACTTATTCATTTTCATAAAAGCTTGTACTACTCTTGGTGCTTTTTCTGGGTCTGTCATTAACTTACCCAACACTTTAGGTACTACTTGCCAGCTTACACTAAACTTATGGGCACACCAACCATATTTTTTAGACCAAGGATACTCGCCAAGAGGCATATACAAATTACCATTTGTTGATAAAGCATTCCAAACACTTTCTACATTATCTTCTGTTTTACAAAATATAAACATTGAAACAGATGGGTTGAATGTAAAGATTTGACCACCATTTAAACCCATAAACTTTTGCCCACTTAAATTAAAGTTTACAACCATTGGTGTATCAACTGTTATGTTGCTTTTATCAAAAATAGAGCAATAAAAAGTGGCTGCTTCTTTTGCATTGCCATCAAACCAAAGACAAGGATGTATTGAGTTATTCATTGTTATAAATTTTAGTTGGGGTGTTAGATTTATTTATTCTCTTTATTCTTTAATCGTATTAATCTTACAACCTCACTCATTTTTGGATCAATAGCATTGCGTATAGCATTACTGTTGGGTTGCATTTCAATATCTGGCAATACACCTTGTCCTTTGGGTCTGTCTTTATCCATTACATATTTATATAATGGCAAACGCACACGCAACTTAGTATTAGGTAAATAAATATTGGGAATGTGCATAGCAGAGTTGCCATAAAAACCACCACCACTTTCTTCGCCCACAATTTTTACATTGCTTTGGCCTTTTAAAAAACTACTGAATATAGTTGATGCAGAAAAGGTGTATCCTCCCTGAATAATATATACATTACCATTAAAATGATATTTAGATTTTGGTTTAAAATAATGCGTTTCGTACCAGCGATTGTGTATTAATCCATCGCTTTTTTTTGTTGCAAAAAGATGAGATAGTGTCCAATAACTGAACCATCCTTTTATATAATTTCCATACTCTAACTTTCTATTAATAGCAGCAACAGTATCTGCTATTTTAAAATTACTATCAACAAGGTATTGTATAAAATGAATACTTGTTGCAATGCTGCCACCACCATTTTCTCTTAAATCTATAACCAAATTTTTTATTTGTTTGTCATCAATATCTTTAAAACAACTATTTATAAAACATCTTAAATTGCCTTTGCTAAAAGTATTCAATTTTATAAAAGCGGTGCTGATACTTGTGTCTATAGCAAATGTTCTATAACTCAATAATTTTAATTGACGTTTACTCAGTAAAGGTTTAACAATAGGTTTGGGTTTTGCAATAACAGCAACTGCTTTAGTAGAATCAACCTGCTTTTTTGTAATATCTGGTTTTGGATAATGCCATTTTATAGTGGTAGTTTTTTCAAGTTTATTGCTGTCCAAATAAGTAATAACATAATTACTATCTATGCCATAAACATTTCTATACCAAGCAGGAAAATTACCACTTAAACTTTGGCTTTTATAATTGTTGCTATTGCCATCTGTGCTCATATATTGAAACACATCATCTATAATTTGTTTATTCTTTTTTCCATTAATTAATGTGATAATTGTACCTCTTTTCAGCAAAGAGTCTTCTTTGTTATAATATCCCAAAACAACAAAACTATCTTTCCAAACTTTTATAGATAATGGAAATTGTGGATACTTGTATTTATCTGCTAGTTCTACAAATTGTTTAGAAAAATGAACGCTGGTGTGTCCACATTTTATTCTAGAAATAATGAACGCAATTTTGTTCTTTGCTTGTATTTCTGTTAATGAATCTGTAATGCTGGCAAGGGTTTGGTTAAAATAATAATCAATACTATCTTTTGTTGTGTACCAATATAGTGATGGATGATTGGCTTCTAAAATTTTCTTTAGTAGCACTATATCTTCTCTAACTTTTGTTGCACTATATTTTTGATTGAATGTATAATTTTTATTTTTTGTAGCTACACAAGATGATAGCATTATGATTATTAAAATAAAGATGTAGTGTCTAAAATTCATTACGCAAGTATAGTAGATAAGTTAATTGATTTTAAAGTTATTCGTTTGATGGTATTTTTTATGTTGTGCTTTACATTTGCCAAATGAAAAAATATGCTGTAATTGTTGCTGGTGGCAGTGGAGTAAGAATGGGTGCAACAACACCCAAACAATTTTTATTACTAAACAACAAACCCATTTTATGGCATACTATCAATGCTTTTTTAAATTCATATAACGATATTGAAATAATTGTTGTTTTACCTAAAGAACATTTGCAAATAGGAGAAGACATAAAAAATATATTTATAAATAACATAGCACAAATAACATTAACTACTGGCGGCAAAACCAGATTTGATTCTGTAAAAAATGGTTTGCAACATATTAAAGAAGATAGTGTTGTTTTTGTACACGATGCGGTAAGATGCTTGTTAGATAGGGATTTAATAGAACGTTGCTACAACCAAGCTGTTGAAAAAGGAAGTGCAATACCCGTTGTAGCTGCAACAGATAGTATTAGAATTGATGATAATGGTAAACACCATATTGTTAATAGAAACCACATTAAAATTGTGCAAACGCCACAAACTTTTTTATCAAAAATTATATTACCTGCATTTGAACAAAACTATAACGAAACCTTTACAGACGAAGCCACTGTTGTAGAAGCATTTGGTACAAATGTTTTTTTATGCCACGGAAATTACAACAATATAAAAATTACAAGACCAGTAGATTTAATCATAGCAGAAAAACTTATTGGCAATTTTTAATTTATAAATAAGCTTTAGAATTGGTTAAAATTTATGGACAGCAAAAAGCTGTTGACAATATTTCTTTTAAAGTAAACAAAGGAGAAGTTGTTGGCTTTTTGGGTCCAAATGGAGCAGGAAAAAGTACAACAATGAAGATTTTAACTGGTTATCTACAACAAACAGAAGGCACTGCTATTGTGAGCGATATTGATGTAAAGAATAATCCTATTGAAGCAAAAAGAAAGGTGGGTTATTTACCAGAAGCTAACCCCTTGTATTATGATATGTATGTTAAAGAATATCTAAGTTTTATTGCTGGTGTACATAGTTTAAATAATATTAATATTAAAGTTGATGAAGTAATTAAACTTGTTGGATTGCAAGTAGAAAAAAATAAAAAATTGGGTCAACTATCAAAGGGATATAAACAGCGTGTTGGTTTGGCTGCAGCATTAATACACCAACCCGAAGTATTAATTTTAGATGAGCCCACAAGTGGTTTAGACCCTAATCAAATCATTGAAATTAGAAATGTAATTAAAGAACAAGGTAAAAACAAAACGGTTCTTTTTTCATCTCATATTTTGCAAGAGGTTCAAGCTATTTGTAATAGAATTATTATTATTAATAAAGGTAAAATTATTGCTGATGATAGTCTATTAAATCTCACTAAAAATGAATCTTTGGAAAATGTTTTTAGAAAATTAACCAATAACTAAAAATCATCTTATCTCAACCAACTCACTTATATTATTATTTACACTTACACTTGCAATAAATAATTTAGTAAATTTATCTTTTAGCAATTCATCAACATTAATTTCATCAATATCATTAACAAGAATCAATTGTTTTAGTGTAGCTGCATTTTCATTAAGGCCTGTAAATAAGGCGTAATTTTTTATTTGTTTTTTGCCTTTATATGTAATACTAAAAGTGTTATCGTTTTTGCTAATTACTAGTGGTTCTGCTGGTTTTACATCATCTATCCAAGGCATTGGAGGCACAATTGCTGGTGTATTGTAATAATTATTTTGCAAGCTATCATTCCAACCATTTGGATTACTATTAAAACTTTTGCTACTAAAATATACACTGCCCTGTGTTGCACTACAAGTTCTTAAAATTTTAATTTGATTGGGTAATTCTTCTTTGTCCTTCCAAGCTTTATTTGTTCCTGCTCTATATGGTGCTTGCCCAATGTATAGATGTCGTCCAAATGTATATCTGTTCCACCAATCAAGCAATACATCATAATCGCATAATGTATGTTTACGCTCCCAGTATAGTTGTGGCACACAGTAATCCATCCAACCATTTTTTAGCCACAAAATAATATTGGCATATAAATCGTCAAAATTATTGATGCCAGCTTTTGTATTGCTGCCATAAGGATCTTGTGTAATATTTCTCCAAACTCCAAATGGACTAATGCCAAATTTTACCCTTCGTGGTTGAGCGTTTATAGTACGCCATAATTGAAAAATAATGCTATCGCAATTGCTTCTTCTCCAATCTGCTTTACTTAATGTAGTGTTAGATTCTCTATAAAACTTACTGTCAGGAAAATCAGAGTTTTTTTTGTCTGGATATGGATAAAAATAATCGTCAATGTGTATTCCATCTACATTGTAGCGAGTTATGATATCTGTAACAATTTTTGTAAAATGATCTCTTACTTCCTGCAAAGCAGGATTAAAATATTTTTTGCCATCGTAACTTAAAAACCATTCAGGTTTTGTTTTAGTGATATGATTTGCAGCTATTGACGACTCTCCAATTTTAAACACAGCCCTATACGGATTTAGCCAAGCGTGAAACTCCATTCCTCTTTTATGTGTTTCTTCAATCATAAATTGTAATGGGTCGTAATAAGGATTTGGAGCAACACCTTGCGTACCTGTTAAATACTCACTCCAAGGCTCATAAGGCGAATTGTATAAAGCATCTGCTGCTGGACGAACTTGCACAATTAATGCATTCATTCCATTTTTTTTATGCAAATCTGCTAGTTGTATAAATTCTGCCTTTTGCTGTTCGGTGGTTAAGTTTTTTTCGCTTGGAAAATCAGTATTTAAAACAGAGGCTACCCACACACCTCTAAATTCAAAAGTTGGATTTTGTTGTGCATAAGAACTGTAGCATAACAAAAAAAGGCATATAAAAAATTGAATTATTTTTTTCATTACTACAAAAGTAAAAACTTGTTGGGGCTTTTATGGAATGTGTGATTAGTTTATCAATTTTTATGATTTGTTTAACATTTTAAGACAATTTTTTTATGGTTTTGAATAAGATATTTTGTTTAAGTTATTGCTTTTTTTATAGCATACATCTTTAACACTTATCTTCGGCTTTTATATTTTTAGTTACGGCTTATTTGCGTAGAAAAAACTGATGGATTATTGAGTATGAAGCAGGCAATATTTAACAAAATTATTGAAGATAAAAAGCAAGGCAAAAAGTCTTTTGCTGTTTTAATAGACCCAGATAAAGTTGACACAGCATCACTTGAGAAAATAGTTGCCTTATCGGTTGACGCAAAAGTTGATTATTTTTTTGTTGGAGGCAGTTTAGTAATTTCAAGTCATTTGGACGAATGTATTCAGTATTTAAAATCAGCTTCAAATATCCCAATTGTTTTATTCCCAGGCTCTCCATCTCAAGTAAGTAAATATGCAGATGCTCTTTTATATCTATCGTTAATTAGTGGTCGCAATCCTGAGTTATTAATTGGCCAACATGTTTTATCTGCCCCATTTGTAAAACAAAGTGGGCTAGAAATTATGCCAACTGGTTATATGGTTGTTGATGGTGGTGCACCTACAACTGTAAGTTATATATCAAATGCAGCACCTATACCAAGCGATAAAACAGATATTGCAATGTGTACAGCTATGGCTGGAGAAATGCTAGGAATGAAATTGATTTATATGGATGCAGGAAGTGGTGCAAAACATCCTATTACAGAAAAAATGATAAGCAAAGTAAGAAGCAATGTTGACGCTCCAATTATTGTAGGTGGTGGTATTGTTGATGCTAAAAAGGCAATGGCAAATTGTAAAGCAGGTGCAGATATTATTGTAGTAGGAAATGCGATTGAAAAAAACGCTTCTTTAATTAAAGAAATAAGTGCTGCAATTCATAGTTAATTTTTGTGGCGAATAAACTTATTAGAAAGTAATAGGTCTCTAAAAAAATTGTTTTATGAAGACCATTTTTCAATTAATTACCTTAATGATAGTATTTGTGGTTTTGGTAATCTTTTGTGGTGCATCTAAAGATTAAGTTACTGCACTTTCCTATCTTTCCATTTGTAAGTTCCAAATTTGCCAAGCCAGCCAGCTACAACTATATAAATAATATGTAATGGTTGCAATAAAGCAAATTGCATCGGTTTTATTTTTCCAAAAAATAAAGATGCAGGTTGTATAAAAGCCCATTCAACAATGGTTTTGATTAAAAAAAACACAAAAAAAGAAAATAAAATTTTCGAATTAAAGAGACCACAAATAAACATTATTACCAAACTAAGATTGAAAAGATAAACCATTAGTAAAACAGGTAAAAGACTTTTGTCATCATATTTATCTGCTTTGCTAGCCCAACGAATTCTTTGATTTATAAAACTTTTCCAGGTAGGCATTGGTAATGTTGTAACAATACTTTCTTTATAAAATAGATAGCCAATTTTATCCTTGTGTTTTAGCTTTATTTTGTTCATTAACAACATATCATCGCCGCTAGCAATATTATCAATTCCTTTAAAACCACCTACTTCAACAAAAGTATTTTTATGGTAAGCCAAATTTGCACCATTGCACATACTATGTAAACCTACACTAACTGTTGCAGCAGTTGCAGCTTGCAATGCCATAAAATCTATAAATTGAAATTGAGAAACGATTGTTTTGTTTTTTGAAAAAACAACAGGAGCAGCAACGAATAAATTATTTGTTTGTTCAATATAATCATCAAAATGCAGCAACCAATTTTGTTGCACTTCACAATCGGCATCGGTTGTAACAATCCAATTGCCCTTTGCTTTACTTATTGCTATTTCTATTGCCTTTTTTTTATAGGCATTTAAAGGTTTGTTTTGTAATTCATCTTTAAGGTTAATAAGTTTTATGTTTTGAAAACGTGTAGCAAAATCTTCAATAATATTTGATGTATTGTCTGTAGAATGATCGTCTATTACAATAACCTCAAAAAGTTCTTTGGGATAATTTTGAGCAAGTATTGTATTTAAACATTTGGCAATATTGTTTTCTTCGTTTCGAGCAGGAATAATAATACTAAAAGAGGTATGTGGTTGATGGTTTTTTGAGGGTTGAAAATGCTTTAATTGAATAAACCACTTTTTGTAAAGCAGTATTAATACACAGTATGGTATTGTAAGAATAGCTGTTGCAATGATAAAAATATTTGAAAGCATTTGCTACAAAGAAAGTGTATCAAATTGTGAAAACTACATTTTTGAATTGCATATCTTTATTTACAAATAATATAGTTGTTGTAAACAATAATAATTGCAACTAAAAAAACAAAAACATTGACAAAAAATAGTTTTTTTGGATATACAAAAAAATTGGCTAAAAATGCTGCCATTGGTACAAGTGTTATAAGTTCTGGTAAAGCACCCATTTTTGTATAAATAGGTATAGTAAGCAATGTTGTAAACAATAGAATAAGCATTACAACCCAGTTTTTTCTTATTTGTATAACTAATCTATTGCTATTGGGATACCAATTAATAAATGCTGCTACCATTAATAAAACAATTGTAAAAAATGTTACAAAATACCAAGCATCTTTTTGATGAAAACTGATGTAAAATTTTACTTTTTCAATAACTATTTGCTGAAAATTAAAATTATTTAAATACAGTGTAGCAAACAGTAAATAAAAAGGAGCGATAATACCAATCAAAAGTATAAACCACTCCGCCATTCTAAAAGGACGTAAAATAGCTAAACCACAAAGTGTAACTATTAACAAAACAATACTTGGATAGTAGCAAATAACAATTGATGATGCTAAAAATCCTGCATTGAAAAGCAAGCCTTTTGCATTTTGATTATTATAAAACTTTAAAATGATGGAAAAAAGCAAAATAATAAAACTATTTACAAGAAACGCTGGGCCAAATAAATAAGCATTTGGCAATAAACCAGATAAAAAAACATACGCAAATGCAGCTGTAAAACCCTGATGAGCATACATTTTACTATTATTTAAAACAATACTTAATCTTATCGATTGTAGAAGAATTAATAAAATAAAAACTATAGTAATAACAATAGGAGGCAGTTTAATTAAATAGCGTTGTACTAGTAAATTAAAAATACCTGTATTTGAATTTGCAGATAAAGTAACAGGTACATAAAAAATATGAAAATGAATAAGCACAGTGCATATTACTAATGCAAAAAATGCAACTATAGATTTGTCTCTAAATAAAGCAATCACAATTAATAATCAATTTTAGCAAAGCAAAGTAAGGAGCGAAACATACAAGGCACAATTATTTGTTTTGCACCAACTTGTTTTGCATGTCGTGGCATAAAAATATAGCCCTTGTCTAAATTTTTTAAAGTACTGCTGCGTGTAATTTGCCCATCAGGATTGATAGATTGTTCAGTTAAAATTTGATCGCCTCTTTCTAATTGATTGAACAAAAACTTTAACTGATTACCAGCGTTAAACATTCCATAACCTAGGTAAACATCTGAGTTGTCGTCAAATTGCGATTTTCGAATAACATTGTTCCATTCAATTTTCCCTGAACTATCAAAACAGGCAATCGCAATATTATCACAAAAATATTTTGTGATATTGTAACTGTTATAACCTCTGCCCCAAGGATAATATGGCGATGAACCAAATGAATAAAAACTACCAGATCCATAACTGTTGTATGGATTTACATAATCCCATCTATTATAGTTATCTCCACCTCTGCTGCTAGAATATTCACTTTCGGCACTAAGTAAAAATCCTCCATTTTTCTTTGGTATAATTTGTTTAATAAAATAATCGTTAAATGCTTGTTTTATACCAAGATCACCTTTAGCATCATTTCTAAACTCTCCATCAAAAGCTGCTATTGTGCTTACTGTTTCTATATTAGTATTTGCATCAAAAACACTAATGTATAAACCTTGAATATCTCCACGTCTTTTAGTACCATAAAACGAAGTAATAATAAACTTGTTGGTTAAGTTATCTGCTTTCATTTTTACTTCATCTAAAAAAATGTTGTTTATAGCTTTAAGGTTGATGTACTTGAAGTTCGTGCTATCAACTTGTTTGTTTATTAAAACAAGTTGTGTAATATTATCGTTGTTAACTGTTCCTGTAGCTTTAAAAAATAAAAAATTACCTTTATTATCCAACTCAAACGCAGTTAAAAAACTATTTCTATCACGCATAGGTACTATTTCTTGAGCTTTATTGATTAGCGTTAAATCTTTATTGTATAAAAAGGTAGTAATAGTGTGTTCTTTATCGTGATAGGTATTGACTTTAAAAAACATTATTTTTTGCTTATCGGCACTTTGTACAAATTGATAAATTTTATTGTTCTGTACGTCTCTGCTATCTGTTGTGTCAAGCTGCATTGGTTCTCCAATTTTTTTACCCATTGCATCTACTTTTACAGCCATATTATAAATGATATTTCTTTTTTGATATTGGTAAAATAAAAAAGCGTAATCTGGATATTGTATAAAATCTACGTTAAAAACCCTGTCTGTAATGTAGTCTAATTTTTCTTTTGCAATTTGTTTCATCTCTTGATCAAATACACAAATAAAATGTAAGGTACTATAGGCTTTGTACACTAAAATATTGCCATTCATTCTGCCAATAATTTCGTGATGCATATCTCTTGCATCGTCTCTATCAGGCTCGGTATATGTAATTTTTTGAGAAAAAGTAATAGAAGACGTAAATAAAAATAATAGGCTATAAAAAAGTTTCATAGTAAAAAGTGTTGTGTAAAATTAAGTTGTTTAACAAGTTGATAGATGATTAAAATTTAATAAATACATAAATGGAAAAATTAAATTGGCTAGGCTTTTGTAAGGTATTGCTTTTAGATGCGTAAAAAACTTTAACAAAACTTTATAAAGCAGATTGTTTAATTTGCATCACAAAAATTTATTCAATGAAAAAAATAATTGCACTTTTAGTTTTTAGTTTTTCTCTTTTGGGGTTTAGCAAAATAATGGCTCAAGATAAAGACCCAATAAGCTGGACTTATGAATCTAAGAAAAAAGCAGACAATAGTTACGACCTACTCATAACTGCATCTTTACCTAAGCCTTGGCATATTTATTCTCAAAATACAGATGAAAATGGACCAATACCAACTACAATTACATTTAATGTAAATCCATTAATAACTAAAGTTGGAAAAATTACAGAAACAGGAAAGTTGGAGAAGAAGTATGATAAAGATATGAAGGCAAATACTTTGTATTATAGCGATAAAGTTGTGTTTACACAAAATATAAAGCTTAAAGGAAAAGCGAAAACTGTTGTTACAGGTAAAATAAATTTTATGGTGTGTAACGATGTAAAATGCTTACCTCCAAAAGATGTAGCTTTTACAATTAAACTATAAATCTATTTACGATTTGAACATCTATTGTGAGTCAAATCTCTACTTTGTGTCTTTGTGGCAAAAAATCTTATAATGAAAAAACTTTTTCCTTTATTTCTTTCAGTTTTTTGTTTTTCTTTCTTTAGTTTTTCTCAAGAAAATGTAATATGGAAAGTAGCAGCAAAAAAAATTGCTGATTCTACTTATGAAATTACTGCAAAAACAACTGTGCCAAAAGGTTGGCATTTGTATAACAACAATCCAACTCAAGAAGGTCTAAGTAATTTAAAACTAACTTATAGTTTAGAGAAAATAAAGCTACTTGATAGTGTTACTGCTAATAAAAAAGAAGAAGAAATAGACGATGTTGTTTTTGGTGTAAAAACAAATGTTCATAGAAACGAAATAGAACTACACCAAACCATAAAGATTGTAGGATTTATTCCTGCAAAAATTAAAGTTGATATTGAAGGATTTAAAGGCAATATTAGCACTCAAGATTTTAGAGATTTAATTGATAGTGTTGATTATGAAGTTGCCCTTGAAGGGGGAAAGGAATCAACAAAAAATCTTATTCTACCTAATGTAGATTTAAAACATCCATTAAGTGAGTGTGGCGAAAAAGTTGAAGCTGGTGGTGGTTGGATTAGTATTTTTTTATTGGGATTTGGTGGTGGTTTAATTGCATTACTTACCCCTTGTATGTTTCCAATGATTCCTGTTACGGTTTCATTTTTTACCAAGCGTTCTCCTACACGGAAAAAAGGTATTCAAAATGGTTTGCTTTATGGTTTTTTCATTTTCTTAATTTATTCATTATGCAGTTTACCTTTTCATTTAATTGATGGTATAAGTGGCGATGTTTTCAATATTATAGCAACCAATCCTATTGTAAACATTATCTTTTTCATCGTTTTTATTGTATTTGCTATTTCATTTTTTGGCTATTTTGAAATTACACTGCCACATCAATTTGCAGGTAAGGCAGATAGTAAAAGCAATGTGGGTAGTGTATTTGGTATTTTCTTTATGGCTCTTACTTTGGTTATAGTTTCGTTTAGCTGCACAGGTATTATTTTAGGAACATTGCTTGTAGGTACTGCACAAAATGGGGCTTGGGCTTTAACAATTGGTATGGGTGGCTTTGGTATGGCTTTAGGTTTGCCATTTGCTTTATTTGCTATTTTTCCTAATTGGTTAGAGAGTTTACCCAAAAGTGGTGGCTGGCTTGATGTGGTAAAAAAAGTATTGGCATTTGTAGAAGTAGCATTGGCATTAAAATTCTTATCGAATGCAGATTTAGTAAAACATTGGGGTATTTTACATAGAGAAATTTTCATTGGAGCTTGGATAATTGTTTCTATTTTATTGGCATTATATGCTTTTGGTTTTTTACGTTTACCACACGATTATAAAGGTCAAAAAATATCTCTTGGTAGAAAAATTATTGGCTTTATTGCCATTGTTTTTGCAATTTATTTGGCACCAGGTTTAACACAATCTAAGTATGCCAATTTAAAATTATTAAGCGGTATTGCACCACCATTAAGTTACAGTATTTATAAAGAAGCAAAAGTGGGTTTGCACCCCAATTTTGTAAATAATTATGAAGGTGCTATTGCATTGGCAAAGCAACAACATAAGCCATTGCTAATAGATTTTACAGGATGGAATTGTGCCAATTGCAGGCAAATGGAAGAAAATGTGTGGACAGAACCAGAAGTGTACAAAACCATAAAAGATAACTTTATATTGGTAAGTTTATATGTTGATGATGGAGCTAAATTACCTGTTGAACAACGATTGTTAAATTACAAAACAAAAGACAGTACAACAAGAGATGTAATTACAATTGGCAATAAATACTCCATTTTAGAATATGATAATTTTGCTGCATCTTCTCAACCATTGTATGTAATGCTTAATAATAATGAAGAACTTTTGGCTTATCCTGTTGGAAAGACTGAAGCAGAAAAATATTTAGAATGGCTGCA
Organism: Bacteroidota bacterium; assembly: GCA_026391115.1. GTDB lineage: Bacteria > Bacteroidota > Bacteroidia > Chitinophagales > Chitinophagaceae > CAIVPM01. The sequence goes on from JAPLER010000092.1 coordinate 12,828, forward strand.
GTGTGGGTTAAAAACATTCAACAAAAAGTAATTATTTTAAATAAAAGCAAGGCAATAAAAGTCTTGCTTTTTTTATAAAAGTTTACACTCAATTGCAACCAATTGTAATTTCTTTACTCTTAATCTAGTAAATCATTTTTGAATTCAAATAATAACATACAAACCAATTTAATATTAAGGGCAAAACAAGGCGATGAAACTGCTTTGGAGTGTCTGTATAATGATTATTGTAAAGCTATGTATAGTATTTGTTTAAAAATGATAAATGTAAAAGAAGATGCAGAAGATGTGCTACACGATGCTTTTGTAATTGCTTTTAAAAACTTACATCAACTTAAAAATGAAATCCAATTTGGTGGTTGGTTAAAAAGAATTACAATAAATGAATGTATAAGGCATTGCAAAAAAAAGCTGATATATACTAGCCTACAAGATGAACAATTTAATGATGTACAAGAAAACGAAACACCTTGGTGGCAAAATGTAAATATTAATTTATTGTACACAGCCATTGATAAATTGCCTGACGGTTGCAAGCAAATTTTTTATTTATATGCTGTAGAAAATTTTGGCCATAAAGAAATTGCAACAAGCTTGAATATAAAAGAAGGAACAAGTAAAAGCCAATATCACAGAGCTAAAAAATTATTAAAAGAACAGTTGTTAAACAATATTAAAAATGGATAATTTAAAAGAGTATATACAACAAAACTTAAACCTAATTGAGCATAATAATATGCCAAGTAAAAACACTTGGACGAATATTAAAACATCAATTAACAAACAAGAAAAAGTTGTTGCGATAAAACCACAAGCTAAAATAATTTTACTATGTAAATATGCTGTGGCTGCTTGCGTTATTGGACTTGCAATAGTTGGTGCTGTGCATTTAATTAACAATAAATCTCAACCCAATAATATGGATACAGCAACAATACAACAACCTAAAAATGACATTAAACCCAATACAAAAAACGATACACCTATTAATATTGTAGAGGCAGATACACCTTTAGCTGTAATTGAAACTGTAGCTAAAACATTTATAAAAGCTGTAGCAAATACAGTAATTAATGATGATACTATTAATGCTTTAATTGGTAATTACTCAAATAACAATAGTGTTGCATTTATACAAGTAAAAAGTATAGATAGCCAATATAATCAAGTAATTGATTTGCAAAAAAATATGATAAGCAACACACCTATTTATGCAGAAAATGCAGCATATTTTAAAAGTTTTTCCAACGATTTTAAACAAATGGAAGCCGATGAAAAACGAATAAAAAAAGATATTGCTTTACTTGGTTTTAAACAAGAGTTGTTGAGTCAACTAATTAATGTTTATCAACAAAAATTGGACTTACTTAAAATGTTTCAAACCGAAATAAATAAAACCAACATTAGATACAAACAAAACAGAAATGATATAGATAGCTCTAAAATTTATTATGTAGCTATTTAATAAATACTAAATTTTTATGAAAAAAACAACAATCTTATTAGTGTGCTTAATCGCAACAACAATATTTTGTACAGCACAAAATACACGTTCAATTGGTAGAAAATATTCTCAAAAATTAATTGACCAAGAAAAGCAATTTGACGAAAAAAATAAAACCACAAAAGAAAGCACAACCACAAAAGATATTGCAGTAGAAATACCTGTAGCTAGAAATATTGATGTGTGTATTGAAAACACAAACAGAGCTATAGAAATTAAAACTTGGGAAGAACCTAAGATTAAAATTATTGTAAATGCAATAGAAGCATCAAATAATGTAAGTAATGAAGCCTTGTTAGAAAAAATAAATGTTAAAACAAAATTATTTGGCAAAAGCTTTAAAATAATTGCAGATGTAATTGGTGGAAATACTGCATTTAAAAGCACAAGCAATAATGCAAAAAATGTATTGACAATTTATGTGCCTAAAGAAAATAGCCTTTGTATAAAAAGTAAATATGCAGATGTTGCTGTGTTAGATGCTGTAAAAAAAGTTGATGTGGATATCACTAATGGAAATCTTGAACTGAATGTTGTAAAAAATCTTTCACTAATATCAAAATATGCCAATGTGTATATAAACGAAGTAGAAAATGCAGAAATAGACTTTATGAATGGAGATTTAAGTATTGCTACTTTAGGCAATGGCGAGGTTGAAACTAAATATGCAAAAATTGAAATAGGCACAGCAAAAAAAATTGCATTAAACAGTACAAATGATGATTACGAAATAGAAGAAATAGATGTGCTAGATGGCAATAAAAATTATGGCAATATGCGTATAGGAAAGTTGAATGAAAGTATTCAAATAGATGGAACAAATGCTGATGTGAAGATAAAAAAAATAAGCAGCGAAATCAAATCAATTTGGTTTAATGATAAATATGCCAATTTAAAATTACCATTGAAAGAAGTAAAAGGATTTAATTTAGAATTTGAAGGTGTATATAGTACTATTCATAAAAACTTTTTTATTTATACAAATGAAGAGTCAAAAATCTCTTTAAGTGATAATAAAAACTCAACATATAAAGCTGTTGTAGGAAATGGTGCAACAAAGATTAATATCAAATGCCAAAACTGTACTGTTGATTTTAAATAAAATTTTATCTATCAATTAATTTTAATTGATGTTTGTATATAAAAATGATAATGAAAAAAATATTCATCTCTTATATTGTAGTAATATCAATGGTTTCAGCAGTTGCACAACCTTCTGCACCAGATAATATTTATGGTCAACTTTTTAAAGATGTTCAGTTACAAAAAGTTTTTAGCGATAGCAAAACCTTTGCAGATTGCACTGCAAAAAGAAAAATTACCGATATACTTCGAGATTATAAAGCACAAAAACAAAATACTGACTTCGACTTAAAGAAATTTGTTGCTGAAAATTTTGATTTGTCGAAAGACCTACCTGCACTAAACTATATACAACAAGAGAAAGATATAGTTGCACACATCAATAATTTATGGAGTATGCTAACACGCAAGCCTGATGTAAAGCAAGAAGGCAGTAGTTTATTGCCCTTACCCTATAGTTATGTTGTTCCAGGAGGTAGGTTCAAGGAAATGTATTACTGGGATAGCTATTTTACAATGCTGGGTTTAAAAGAAAGTAAGCAATATGTTTTGCTAGAAAATATGGTTAAAAATTTTGCTTATTTAATAGATACTTATGGGCATATTCCTAATGGAACAAGGACTTATTATTTAGGTAGAAGTCAACCTCCTTTTTTTAGTCTAATGATTGATTTGCTGGCAAGTCTTAAAGGAGATATTGTATATAAAACATACCTTCCACAATTGCAAAAAGAATATGACTATTTTATGCAGGGTGCTTCAAAATTGAATAATGGCGAAGCTTACAGATATGTTGTTAAAACAAAAGATGGTGCTGTTTTAAACAGATATTGGGATGATATGGATGTGCCACGTCAGGAAAGTTATGCAGAAGATGTTGCTACAGCTGATAAAGCCTGCAACGATGTAGCAATGAAATCAAAATGGAGTTCGGCAGAAGCAAAAGAAAAAGCATTAGATGCGTTACGAAAAAAAACATACAAAAATTTGCGTGCTGCTGCTTGCAGTGGCTTAGACTTTAGCAATAAATGGTTTGCCGATGGTGAACATATTGAAACAATTCATACAACAGATTTTATTGCTGCAGATTTGAATGGTTTGTTGCTGCATTTGGAAGAAGTACTTTCAAAAGCTTACAGACTAAAAAACAATTTTGCTAAAAGAGATTTATATCAATCAAAATCTGTTGCAAGAAATATGGCTTTAATGAATTATTGCTGGAATGATGAAGTGAACTTTTTTACTGATTATGATTTTATTGCTAATGTCAAAAGCCAAGCTATAACACCAATGGGAATGTTCCCTTTTTGTTTTATCAATCTCAAAAATTCTGTAAATAGAACTAGACTTAATAAAGCTGCCGAAGTATTACAAAGTAAGTTATTAAAAGATGGAGGTTTGCAATGCACCGAAACCAATGCACATCAACAATGGGATGCACCAAATGGCTGGGCTCCAATGCAATGGATGAGCATTATTGCTTTAGAAAGAGGCAATCAAAAAGAACTTGCCAAAACAATAGCACAACGCTGGATTAAAATTAACAAAAAAGTATATCTGAATACAGGAAAGTTGATGGAAAAATATAATGTTGTTGATACAGATTTAATGGATGGCGGTGGAGAATATCCTAGCCAAGATGGATTTGGTTGGACAAATGGAGTATTAGTTGCTTTGATAAAAAAATATGATAACAAATAATAGTGGAGCAATAATACATTAAGTCAAAAGTTTTGTTCCCTAATTTTGCTATCTATGTCATCTCAAATTATAACTGCTGCAACCAATACAATAACTTTAGAAGCCAAGTCAATCTCAGACTTACTGCCTTTTATTAATGACGATTTTGTCAAGGCTGTAAATGCTATTCATCAATCAAAATCAAGAGTAGTTATAAGTGGCATTGGCAAAAGTGGAATTATTGGTCAAAAAATAACTGGAACGCCAGCTTTATTCATGCACGCAGCTGATGCTATTCATGGCGATTTAGGAATGATTCAACAAGACGATGTAGTAATTGTAATTAGTAAGAGTGGCGACAGTGCAGAAATCAAAGTGCTAGTTCCATTAATTAAAAATTTTGGTAATACACTTATTGCAATAACAGGAAATCTAAAAGGGTATTTAGCAACTAATGCAGATATTGTAATAAACAGCACAGTGCAGCAAGAAGCTTGTCCCAATAACTTGGCACCAACAACAAGCACAACAGCACAAATGGTAATGGGTGATGCATTAGCTGTAGCATTGATGGAATTAAAAGGCTTTGCAACTAGAGATTTTGCTAAATATCATCCAGGAGGAAATCTTGGAAAAAGACTGTATTTAAGAGTTGAAGATTTGTTTGATGCAACAACAGCACCCAAAGTTTTAGCATCAGCCACACTCAACGAAGTAATTGTAGAAATAACTAGCAAAAGATTAGGAGCAACGGCTGTGGTGAGTCAAAACAATATTGTTGAAGGTATCATTACAGATGGAGATTTGAGAAGAATGTTAGAGAAAAATATTTTCAATAACAACATAACGGCTCAGGATATTTATTCTAGTAATCCTAAACAAATAGAACCAGAAATGCTAGCCATAGAAGCACTTGAGCTAATGAGAAATAATGATATTTCACAACTAGTTATTGCAAAAAATAATCAATATTTAGGAATACTACACTTACACGATTTGGTTAGAGAAGGAATTGTTTAATTTTATTTGGGATTTACTAATCTTTAGTTCTATTTTACTAGAATTACATTAGATTCTTTTAACAGTGGCAGATGCTTAAACTTTAAAATAATATTTGCCACAACAACAATGTCTTTTTGACAATAGTTTACTATTCGTTGTAAATCTTTATCGTTATAATAAACATCTTGCACCATACTGCCATCAATATCATCTTTACTCGTTGGTATATTTAATACATTAGCTAGAAGATGAAGTGATGTATAATTTTTATTATCACCAAATTTCCACCAACTTAAAGTATCAAACATTTTAATTTCCCAAGGCTTTCTTTCGTGCAGCCACAAGTATTCTGGTAAAGGCAAATTGTTAATTAAAATTCTACGACAGATATAAGGTATATCAAACTCTCTAATGTTATGTCCACCAAAAATAAAATTCTTATTTAGCTTATAAAATTTATTACACAACTCAGTAAAGTCTTGTAGCAACTGACTTTCATCATCATTGGCAATGCTTTTTATCTTAAAACATTGATTTCTATTTTCATCTTCATAAAAATACCCAGTGCTAATGCACACAATTTTTCCAAACTCAGCCATAATACCACCTCGCATTTTCCAGCTATTTTCTGGTGTAATATTTTCTGGCAGTGACTTGTTAACTTTATCAATCCACAACTGTTGCCAGTTACTATCAAGGTCAGTAAAGTTTTGAACTATTGGTACTGTTTCAATATCAAGTAATAACAAATTTGAAATCATAAAAGATGTTTTGGCTAATTAGATTAAAACTCAAACTTAACAAATTCGTGCATTTGTGGCTACTAAATCATAAAAATATGTTAAAGATAGTTTCAACATTATAGAAGTCTTTAATATTGCCAAAATAAAATTTAGTTACAATGAATTACGTTCCATCTGCAACTGCAAACAGAGGTGTGCCACCAAAAAAAGACAATCAAAAATTGTTCTTATGGATTATTATCGGTTGTTTAATTGGTTACATTATTTACGATAAAGTACAAGACAATAAAGTGTCTACCAACTTAACATCTACACAGCAAACCCTTGCTGCTACTAAGATTGATTATAATAATTTAGATAGTGCAAAAAATATTTTGCAATCAGAGTTTGATGCTGCTACTGCAAAAATTGATACATTAACAACAAACAATTTACAATTAAATGGTGCGTTACAAGCTCGCAATGAAGAAATAGCAAAACGTAAAACAGAAATACGTGCTATTTTAACAAAGAAAAATGCATCAGAATCTGAGCTAAAATTGGCTCAACAAAAAATACGAAGAAATAGCAAAACGTAAAACAGAAATACGTGCTATTTTAACAAAGAAAAATGCATCAGAATCTGAGCTAAAATTGGCTCAACAAAAAATAGCAGAACTTGCAGGGCAAGTAGACAATTATGTTGCAGAAATTTCTAAGTTAAAAGAAGAAAATCAGCAATTAACGACAGATAAAAATAATTTAACTGCCGAAAAAAATCAATTGACGACAGATAAAAATACTTTAACCACAGAGAAGAAAAATTTGGAAGATAAAGTTGATGTGGCTAGTACTTTATCTGCATCGCACATTAGCATTATTGCAATAAAAATGCGTGGCGATAAAGAGAAAGAAACAGATGTTGCCAAACGTGCAGATCATTTTAGAATTTCATTTGTAATAGATGAAAATAGAGTAGCCCTTTCTGGTAAAAAAACAATGTATTTGGTTGTAACTTCTCCAGATGGTAAAGTATCTGCACCAAACGGAAACTTTAAAACGCGTGATGGTGGTGATGTGCAATATACTGAAGCTATTGAAGTGAATTATGAACAAGGCAAAGTTTCTCCATTTGATTTTAATTGGAAACCAACTAGCGAAGTCGTTCCTGGAGATTATAAATTTGATATTTATAACAATGGATTTAAAATTGGTGAAGCAAAAAAGACAATAAAAAAGGGGGGATTGTTTAGCTAATATTTTTAAAGCCAATCAAATAATTTAATTAACCACAGATTACTCTGTGGTTTTTTATTGCAATTCCCTTACCTTGCTTTTCTCAAAACAACTTTAATTGAAACTGCTTAGCCCAGCAATATCTCGTTTAGCTCGTATTCGTCAATGGCGAACAAGAACTTGGATCGAAAATCCAATTGCTACACAGCGAGAGGTTTTGCAAGACTTGGTTACACATGCACAATACACAGATATTGGCAGAAAGTTTGGACTTACAAAACTTTTTTCTATTACTGATTTTAAAGCTAGTATTCCTATTTATGAATACGAGGATATTCAACCTTATATAGACAAGTTATTACTAGGCGAAAAGAATGTATTGTGGAATACTCCAGTAAGTTGGTTTGCAAAAAGTAGTGGTACAACAAATAGCAAAAGCAAGTTTATTCCCATAACAGAAGAGAGCTTAAATGATTGTCATTTTCAAGGATCAAAAGATGTGTTGAGTTTGTATTACTACAATAATCCTAATAGCGATTTACTTACAGGCAAAAGCCTAGTTGTTGGCGGCTCACGTCAAATAAGTATTGTAAATGAAAATGTGCAATTTGGCGATTTAAGTGCTGTGTTATTACAAAACGCACCTTACTGGGGGCAGTGGCTACGCACTCCAGAATTAAGTATTGCATTGCTAGATGAATGGGAAAATAAAATTGAAAAACTAGCCCAAAGTACAATAAAAGAAAATGTAACATCAATAGCTGGAGTACCAACCTGGACGCTGATTTTATTGAAACGTATTCTTGAAATTACTGGTAAAAAAAGTATTAGTGAAGTTTGGCAAAATTTAGAATTATATATTCATGGAGGAGTAAGTTTTACGCCTTATAAACAACAGTTTGAACAAGTAATTGGAAAGCCCATTCATTATTTGGAAATATACAATGCCAGCGAAGGTTTTTTTGCAGCACAAGACAATATTAATGAAGATGGGATGTTGCTGTTTTTAAATCATGGCATATTTTACGAGTTTATGCCTATTGAAGAATATGGGAAAGAAAACCCAAGAACAATTGGACTAAGCAAAGTAGAACTAAACAAAGCTTATGCACCTGTAATTACTACCAATGGTGGTTTGTGGCGTTATTTAGTTGGCGATACTATTCAATTTACAAGTTTATATCCTTTTAAAATAAAAGTAGTAGGCAGGCTTAAGCATTATATAAATGCTTTTGGCGAAGAGTTGATGATTGATAATGCAGATAAAGCCATAGCCATTGTTTGCGAAAAATTGAATTGTGTAATTAATGATTATACTGCTGCACCAAAATACATAGATAATACTAGCAATGGTGCACATCAATGGCTGATTGAATTTGAAACACCCCCACAAAACATTAATGAATTTGCTTACGAATTAGACTGTGCTTTAAAAGCATTAAACAGCGATTATGAAGCTAAGCGACAAAAGGATATTGCCTTGCAAATGCCCATTATTACAGTATTACAAAAAGGGGTGTTTAATAAATGGCTACACCATAAAGGTAAGCTTGGTGGGCAACATAAAGTACCACGGTTGTGTAATACAAGAATATATGTAGATGAGATTTTAGAAATGATGTAAGAATATATTGACTTCTTATTCTGAAGATTATACTGCACTTAACACCAATTTTCTGCATTCAAATAAAGAAAAACTCAATCAGCAAACTGTCATTTATTTTGCAACAATGAATAATAGAAAAACATATTGGTTATGTCAATTTATAGGTTGGCTGGGAATGGTTGCCATAGAAACTATTAACTATACTTTTTTTATTACTGGAAAGTTTAATATAGAACTTCTTAAAGAATTACTTCTTTATGCTATGGGAGGATTAGTATTAACACATTTGTTTAAGATAATATTATCTAAAACAAAATTCTTTCATAAATCAAAAACTAGTATTTGGTTGGTTGCTTTTGTGTCAACTTTTATACTTTCGATATCATTAGTTCTAATAAGTTTTATCCCAAACCTATTTCAAAAAAATGGAATGGAAGCCTTTAAATTACTTACGCCTATTTACTTTTTAGGTATGGTGATGAACTGGATGCGATATATGGGTGTTTGGATAATTATACATTTTATGTATAAAATTTTGCAACAGAATAATGCAATCATCAAGGAAAAAATGATGATAGAAAACCTTGCAAAAACAACCGAACTGGAACTGTTAAAAACCCAATTAAATCCTCACTTTTTATTCAATGCATTAAATAGTATTAAAGCTTTAGTAATCATTAATCCTGACCAAAGTAGAGATGCCATTGTTAAGTTGAGTGAACTTTTACGGTTTACTTTACAATATGGAAAAGAAAGACTCATTCCTATCAAAGATGAGATAAATGAAGTGAGAAAGTACCTTGAATTAGAACAATTGCGTTTTGGAAAAAGGCTAACAGTTGTATATAATATTGACGAAAATACTTTGAGCCAAACTGTGCCTCCAGCCATTGTTTTAACCCTTGCTGAAAATGCAGTGAAGCACGGTGTAACCAAAGAAATTGAAAATAGTATTATTGTAATTACTACTTTATTAGAAAATGATAACTTGGTTATACAAATCAAGAACAATGGGTATTACAAGCCAACAGACATCACTGGCATTGGCTTAAAACATATCGCAAAAAGATTAGATGAAATTTTTCAAGGCAAAGCAGTTTTTTCAATTTATCAGGAAGATAAAAATGTTGTGGCTGCTATTAAAATACCATTTTTATGAGCATTAAAACTATTTTAATTGATGATGAGCCATTGGCAATAATGGAGCTACAAGCAATGCTTAAAAAGCATACTGATATTGATGTAGTAGCTACAGCTGAAAATGCTGTTGATGCTATTGAAAAAATTAATGAACACAAACCAGAGTTAATCTTTTTAGATATCAATATGCCCAGCAAATCTGGCTTTGATTTATTGGAAGAATTAGATGAAGCACCATTGGTAATCTTTGTTACAGCTTATGACCAGTATGCTATTAAAGCCTTTGATGTAAATGCTTTGGACTATATTTTAAAACCTGTAAATACTGATAGGTTAGCAGAAGCTATTGAAAAAATTAAAAAACAAATTGGTCATAACAAAAGCAATGATAGCAAATTGACTATTGATAAACGTATTTTTATTAAAGATGGTGAGCAGTGTTTTTTTGTGCCACTTGCTGAAATAACTTTAATAGAAAGTGTAGGTAATTATGCAAGAATTTATTATCAAAATAAAAAGCCATTGCTGCATAAATCGTTGAACTATTTAGAAGAAAAACTGCCAGATACACATTTCTTTAGAGCAGGAAGACAACACATCATTAACACACATTTTATTAAAAATATTAATCCATTTTTTAATAATGCATTACAAGTTGAAATGCAGACTGGCATTAAGGTTGACATCAGTCAACGGCAGTCTGTAAAGTTTAAAGAAATAATGGGCATATAAAAATTGCTGCATTTATATACATAAAAATGCACTGCTGTAATTCTTGTTTGTATCACTCTTTATAACAACGATGTTTGCCTTGTCAATAAAACAATGACATTCTTATTATGAAAAGTAAATTATTATTTTCTATTGTAATCTTCGCAGTTTGTTCTGCATTTACAATTACTAACAATCCATCTCAAGACCTTATTGGAACTTGGAAAATTGATGAAGGTTCCATCAATGGAGTTACTCGTTCTATCATTTCATTCACTCAAAAAACAAACCCAGATTTAGCCGATCAATTGGAGGGTCAAGAAGAGGGAATGAAACAAATGGTTCGCAGTTTAATCATCAATTATAAAGCAGATAATACTTACGAAATTCAAACCCCACAAGGACCACAAACTGGTAAGTGGCATCTCGAAAACAATAACACTTATTTAGTAGCAACACGCGATGGTAAGCCTGATAGAAAAGATAGTGTGTTAGAAATTTCTTCTACAAGGTTAAAGCTTATAAATAGAGAAAGAGGCGATACAACATTATACATACGACCATAAAAAGTTAAATTATGAAAAATATAAAGTGGGTAAACGAAGGTGAAAAACACTATTTAAAAAGTGATGCCGAAACATTGATTGATTTAACAATTATTCCATTAAAAAACCAAGTTTTATCATCAATCAACAAAAATACACAGTAAGCAATAAAGGGTTTTGGAATCCAGCTTACGTTATTAGTTGTAATGATCAAGAAGTAGTTAAAATAACACATAGTATATGGGGAGGTAATGGCAAAGTTGTATTTAGTGATGGAGAAATTTGTAGCACTCACTACAGCAATAAAGGAGGATTAAAACTACGTTTTCTTAAAGATGAAAACGAGTTATTGGTATATGGTATTGAATTCGTCAACAAGAAGCCTGTATTGACTTTCAATATTGGTACAACTTTAATTGATGCCGAAAAAATTCTACTTTTATCTGCCATAGGTATGATTATTTTTTCCACTATATTTAATGAAGTGGCAACAGGCAGCGATGCAACAACAACAGCGTTATTGGCAACAGTAATTTCAACAATTTAAAACTTAAAAAATGAAACCAATTATTATTACAGTTATTCTTTCGAGTATTTTGTTATTTACAAATGCTCAAACAACGCCAAGTGTTTGGCAAAAACAAACTACAGTTCCTTATCCAGGCAAGCAAGATGATATTTGTTTTGTAGACGAAAATAATGGCTGGTATTGTAACGGACAAGGTAAAATTTATCACACCAATAATGGTGGCACTACTTGGGAAAAAATGTATGACAAGCCTGGAACCTTCTTTAGATGCATTGCTTTTATAGACACACTAAGAGGTTTTGTGGGCAATGTGGGTACTGATTATTTTCCTAATGTCAAAGACACTATTCCTTTATATAAAACAATTGATGGAGGCAAAACTTGGGAACCTGTTACTTACAGTGGCAATTATGTAAAAGGTTTATGTGCCATCGACATTGTTAAGGAGCAATATATAAATCACGGCAATATTGATTATCGTTATCACATTTATGGTGTGGGTCGTGTGGGAAGCCCAGCAAATATGATGGTATCGCACGATGATGGTAAAACATTTGCTGCCAATAGTATGAACGAAGATTGCAAAATGTTGTTTGATATAAAAATGTTCAACACCAAAGAAGGCTTTGTGTGTGCTGCTAATAATGAAGATATCACCCAATCGAATGCTTTGATTTTATACACCAAAGATGGCGGCAAAACTTGGGAGAAAAAATATCAATCTACACGACCTTTTGAAACAACTTGGAAGGTTTCTTTTCCAACAAGAAAAGTAGGATATGTAACCATTCAATCTTATAACCCTGATACCACAATTAAACAACAACGGGTTGCCAAAACAATTGATGGTGGTAAAACCTGGAAAGAAGTAAATCTGTGTGAAGATGCCACAGCACGAGAGTTTGGTATTGGCTTTATCAACGAAAAACACGGTTTTGTAGGAACGGTAAATAGTGGCTATGAAACAATTGATGGGGGTGAAACTTGGAACAAAGTAAATATAGGTAGGGCCGCCAATAAAATTAGAGTGTATGATTTTAGTAAAGATAGTTTGAGCCTTTTTGCAATAGGCGTTAGTGTGTATAAGCTTGATTTAAAGAAAGAAGAATAGATTTTTTTTATTACGCTTTTATTTTCCTATAAAATTTTATAAATAAATAGTTGTTTATTTTCGGTAATAAGCATATAAATCACTTTACCAGTTGGCAATATTATTTAAAAATTATATTTCATCATTTACTTTTACGTTCTGTTTATAAAAGCCAAACAGAAAAGAAATAAACGATGCGTAAGATTATTTATTTGGTTAACCCCAAATCGGGTACCCAAAAAAAAGAGTTGATACTGAGTTTGGTTGAAAAAGAAACCAAAGCAAATGATATTCATTACGAAATACTACATACCAATGCCGAGGGAAACTATGATTTTGTAATTGATAAAATTGAAGCAGAAAATATTACAGATATTGTAATGATTGGTGGAGATGGAACTGTAAACCAAGTTACTAATGCACTACAACATTGCAATGTAAATTTTGGAATAATACCAGTGGGCAGTGGCAATGGTTTGGCAAGGGCAGCACATATACCAATGAAATTAAAATCGTCTTTAGCACTAATTTTTTCTGGCGAAGCAAAGTATATAGATGCTTTTAAAGTAAATAATTATTATAGCTGTATGCTTAGTGGTGTAGGGTTTGATGCACAAGTGGCACACGATTTTTCTACAAAAGCATCGCGTGGTTTATTAACCTACACACAACAAAGTATTTTTAATTTTTTTAAAGCACAACCTTATCAGTTTGAAATTACGATAGACAATTTCTCTTTTTTTACAGAAGCATTTTTTATAAGCATAGCGAATAGTAATCAGTTTGGAAATAATTTTACTATTGCTCCCAAAGCCAAGCTGAGTGATGGTTTGCTGGATATTGTAATTGTACAAAAAATGAGTAAAGCCAAATTACCATTTGCTGTATTGCAGCAAATGAGAGGTAACAATAAACTACAAAATTTGGTAGAAGAAATAACTAAGAAAAATGTTTTGTATTTTCAAACACCATCTATAAAAATAAAAAATTTAAAACTAGCACCGTTGCATATTGATGGCGAACCTTACGAAACTGCAACAGAATTTAACATTGAAATTATTAAAGACTGCTTTAGATTAATTCATTAACAGCAGCAATTGCATAATGCAAACGCTGCTCATTATTGCCACTTATTATTGCCCATGGTGTAGATTGATTGGTCAAAATATCTTTATAGATATTAAATAATTCTTTGCGTGGTTGTTCGTTGGGATATTCTCTTAATTCATCTGCAACCCAAGGCAAGTCCATATCACAAAGCAAATACAAATCATATTTTCTGTTCACTATTTCATCTAAAATATATTGATGGCATTTACCAAAAACATACTCACACCACACTTTCATTACATACATATCGGTATCAATGAATAATTTTGAATTTTGAATTTTGAATTTTGAATGATTCACTTTCAATTCATAACTCTCTTCAAGGTTTAGTTGTTCTTTAGCAATAGTTAATAAATCATTATAGTTATAATCTGTCTCATTTTTTAAAAGATATTCCCTTGCAAACTCAGGACACCAAAGGGTTTCATAGTGTTGAGCCAATTGCTGACACAAGGTACTTTTGCCTGTACTTTCTGGTCCTATGATGACAATTTTTTTTATTTGATTAACCACGAATTCACGAATTAGTTTTTGTAATTTTTCTCTTCCACTCAATATACCCAGCAATGGCAAGTATTAAAAAAACAACATATTGAAAGCTTGTAAATACTGCGTGTTTGTAAAAATAAAGTGGTATTGATGCTATGTTTGTTATTATCCACCATAGCCAATTTTCAATTTTCTTTTTTGCCATTTGCCACATTGCTGTGTAAGCACTTGCACTTGCAAATGAATCTGCCAATGGTACATTGCTATTTGTATATTTTTTTAAAACAAAAAATAGAATTATCCAACTAAAAACAAAAAAACTTAGTGAGTAAATCCAGTCTTTTTTGGTGTTAAATGTTATGCTTAATGGTGTATTATTTTTTTTATTGCTCCAACAATACCATCCATAAATGCTCATTGCTGTGTAGTAAAAATTTAAACTTCCTTCGGCATATAGCTGCCAGGTTTTAAAGCATAGCCAAGTGTAAATAATAGTATTAATTAATCCAATAGGATACACTAAAATATTTTCTTTACGACTAAACCAAACACTCGTTATACCTGCAACTACAGCAATAAACTCTAGTAAAGTAGTTTGTTGAATACCTGCAATAAATTGTTGAAATATGGAGTGTAGCAATTTTGAGGATTATAATTTTTCATATAGTACTCTCAACTTTTCCCTTGTCATTATTTTTTCCCAATCTTTTCCCAAAGCGTTTTCCCACAGGGGTTTCATTCCAAGGCTCACATTCATCATTGTATCAAATTGTTCTTCTGTTAAGCCTTTGCAAATACCTTGTGGTATATCAATATTATTTTTCTCAACCATTTGCTTAAACTCTGCAACACCTTGTGGATAGTATTCTTCAAGATGATTCATTACAATACAATTTCCAATGCCGTGTTTTGTACCCAACAAATAACTTAAACCATAACTCACTGCGTGTGCCACACCTACTTGGCTGTATGCAATACTCATTCCACCTGCATAACTTGCCATCATTAATTTATCATCAAAACCATCACTCCATCCTTCATTGCTTAAAAACACTTCTCTGCAAAGTTCCAATGCCTTTTCGCCATAGCTTTTGCTAAACTCGTTTAAGTAAGTGCCAGTAAGGCTTTCAATGCAATGAATATAACAATCCATACCTGTGTAAAAACGTTGATTAACAGGGGCGTCTTTACATAGTTCTGGGTCAAGCACAATTTGGTCAAATGGTGTAAAGTCGCTGTTCATACCTAATTTTCTTGTTGGTCCAGTGAGTACAGTTGTTCTACTAACTTCTGCACCAGTACCACTTAAAGTCGGAATACCAACTTTATAAACACCTGCACATTTTACTAAATCCCAACCCTGATAATCTGCACTGCTGCCAGGATTATTCATCATTAATGAAACTGCTTTTGCAAGATCTATTGTACTACCACCACCAATTCCAATAATGCCACTTACAGTTCCAAATTCATCTTTTAATTGTTGGGCAAATTTATCTACTTGTGTAGTTTTTGGTTCATAAGTAACATCTGCAAAAATGATTTTATCATTGTCTTGCAAAGGAATTCTATTTGGCAACGCCTTTCCTTCAAAAAAATGATCAACCAAAAAAATCATTGGTGCATTGGGCTTGCGGTGTGGTGCAAGAATTTCATTTAGCTGATTAAAACTACCACGACCATATACCACATAACCCACCATTTTAAAATTACGAAACTGCATAAGAAATATTTTTAATGATCACAATCGTCTTTATGTGCATGATTGTGATGGCGACAAAATTTATAGTTTAAAAAATGACTTGTAATAATGAGGATAACAGCAGGTATAAGTAAGTAGTTATGTAAATTATGAAAAATTTGCTTAGCCAGTAAACATAACATTCCTACTGAAAAAATAATTAATGGTAACCAGTTGTGATGATGTTTTTTAAAGCCATGATACAATGAATATGCACCTACAAAAAAAGCCAAAGCAATCATTCCATATTCAAAATATAAGTTATCAATAA
>JAPLER010000338.1 GCA_026391115.1 Bacteroidota bacterium
ACGTTGTATCCAAACCCTGCACATTCAACTATTAATCTAACTGTTAAAACATTGGTTGGTAGTGGAAGTATTGTTGTAACAGATCTTTATGGTAAAACAGTTAAACAACAACCATTAAGTATGGGTACAAATACTATTAACGTATCAAGCTTTGCCAAAGGAATGTACTTAGTAAGTGTAATTACAGAAACTGGTAAACAAACACAAAAAGTAGTGGTGGAATAATTAAAATAAACCCTTTAAATCACTCAATATATAGCCTCAAAGTATTTTGCTTTGAGGCTTTTTTATAGTAATAAAATACGATTTAATAACTTTAGACTGAAAACTGAGGAACATGTGTTTTGATATTGTAGTATAGATTTTTTGTAGCCAACCTATTTCTGTTTATGTTGTTGAGTATTTCTACTATTTTTTAACCCTTATACTTACTATTTCGCATTTGTTTGATTAGGCACAGCAAGTAAGATATTGACAACAATAAATTCGATGTAGCTTAAAAAAGTCAACAAAGTTTGTAAAGTAAAAGCCACTCTTATTTTTACTAATAATTGACTAATCCCTTATTTAAGGGATTTTTTTGTGTAGTTAATACAACCATTTTTGTATAGTAAAATAGTAACAGACTTATTAGTCTAAGGAGGTTTTAAAGTCCAATATCCTTTTTTTCTTTTGAACCTCCTTCTATTACAGTTTGAAACTATTTTTTAAAACCCGGTGTAGATATTTGTTTTATAGTTCTTCTTAACAGATGGTTGAAATATAGATTTTGAAAATATTGTCTATTGCATATCTTCGACAAATGATAACAGTTGGCATTATTGAAGACGACCCTAGTTTAAGAAGAAATTTTGAAACATTTCTTTCTACACAAAAAGACACTAACATCTCCTTTAGCTTAAACAGTGTTGAACAATTTTTACAAAACAAAAACAATTACGAAGAGCCTCTTGTAGTCTTTTGTGACTTAGGATTGCCAGGCATTTCGGGAAAAGAAGGTATTACTTATATACGTCAGTTTTGGAACGATGTATATGTAGTGGTTATAACAGGCAACGATGATGAAGCTGTTATTTATGATTGTATAGAACGTGGTGCGAATGGTTATATGCTTAAACCTTTTAAACTAGATGATTTACTAGGGCATATTGAGATAATAAGAAATGGTGGTACTTTATTATCGCCACAAGTTGCAGCAAAATTGTTTAAGCAAATACGCAAACAATCGAGTGCAATTGAAATTGGCGATTATGGATTAACAACAAGAGAAAAGCAAGTTGTTGAAGAGCTTTTAAAAGGAATGACCTATAAAGAAATTGGTAATGTACTTGCCATATCTTCAACAACTGTAAACGACCATTTAAAAAATGTATATAGAAAAATGGGCGTGAGAACAAAATCGGAATTGATGAGAATGATTTTGAAAACTTAAAGAATGAAACAAACAACTAAAATAATACAATCCAATTTTGACTTTACACAAGACTTAGATTTTGTTTTTGAAGCAACAGGATTGGCAATTTTAGTTGAAGATACCCAACAGAATATTATACTTACTAATACATTGTTTTGTAACTTATTTGATCTAAATACAAAACAAAATAAACTCATTAACACAAGTAGCCTAGCCCTGTTTCAACAGATAAAGAATTGCTTTAAAGACCCAGAAAAATTTGAGCAGCAAGTAGCGGCACTTACAGAGAAAAATAGCATTGTTACTAATCAATCATTTGCATTAATTAATGGCAAAAACATAAAGCAAAACTATTATCCATTATTTAAAAATGATACTCATAAAGGACATATATGGGTATATGAGTCATTACAAAAAGCAGCATCTAGCGTATTGGCAAATTCAAGTTTTAAAATAGAAAATGCACTACATTTTTTGCCCAATGAAATTGCGATTTATAATACTGATTCGCAAATTATTTTTATAAACAAAGCCTACATTAACAATTCAGAAAAAAGAAATTGGGCAAAGGAAAATACCTTGCAACAATATTTTAGTTATGAAAACTTACCTATAGAAATTGCAACGACTAGAGAACATTATTTCAAACAAGCAATTCAAACTAAAAGTGCTGTAAGTTGGCAAGAAACAAACCACCCAAGCTACTTAACTTTTTTAAGAACTTGCTACCCAATAACCGATGAATTTAAAAAAGTAACGGCCATTTTAGAATTTTCGAATGATATTACTCAGCAGAAAAAATTAGAACTAAAACTACAACAAGCAGTAGATTATTTTTATAATACTTTAAACAACGTAAGTAATATTGTTTTACAAACAGATGAAAAACTACAACTACAATTTTTAAATAATTATTGGCAAAATATTACAGGACAAAATACCCAAGCATTAACAGGAAAATCTGTATTCGAAATACTAGAAATAACACATTACGAGTTATACCAAAAAGTATTTAGCATTTTAAATAATAACTCCAAAAAAGAAACTGGTGAAATTGCAATTGAAGATAAAGACAAGAATACAACTCTTAGAACTGATAAAAAAAGAAAAAGAACTTAACGAGCTTAAGTCTGCTTTTGTAAATATGGTGTCTCATGAATTAAGAACACCATTAACAGTGATATCATCTAGTGCAGAAATATTGGAGCTTATGCTTAAAAGTGGCAAAGGTTATAACGATGTATCTATTTACACACAACAAATAATAGATGAAGTAGAAAAGATGACTGCTTTTATGCAAGATTTATTAATGATAAGTAAAATAGAATCTGGCAAAATAAATATAAATCCAACTAAAGAAAATATAGTAGCATTTGTTAAAAGTGTTATCAATAAAGGCTTTGCACCACATAAAGATGGCAGAATTGCTAAACTTGATGTAAAAAGAAAAGAACACACAGCAATTATAGATATTACATTACTTGAACATTGTTTACAAAATATTTTGGCAAATGCGTTTAAGTATTCCGTAGGAAAATCAAATCCAGTTGTTCGTATTGGATTTTCAAAAAACTACTTTACCATATCAGTTGTAGATGATGGCATTGGAATTCCAAAACAAGATACACAAAAATTATTTACTTCATTTTTTAGAGCTAGCAATACTGGCAATATCTCAGGCACAGGCATTGGTTTAATGGTTGCAAAATATTTTACAGAGCAACATAAAGGTTATATTACTTTTAAAAGCAAACCCAATGTGGGCAGCATTTTTACAATAAAACTTCCTTATGCTACAAATGAATAGTAAAACTATTTTGGTAGTAGAAGATGAACCTTTCATCTTAAATAATATTTGTACTATACTAGAAATAAGTGGTTATAGCTGTTCAAAAGCAGGTAATGGGCAAGAAGCTCTTGAAGTTTTACAACACCAAATACCTCAACTAATTTTATGCGATGTAATGATGCCTGTAATGAATGGTTTTGAGTTGCTTGAACATCTACAATCTTCTGAGAACTTATCTTCAATACCATTTTGTTTTTTAAGTGCAAGAGCCGATGTAATTGATATTGATAATGGATTATCTATTGGAGCTAAAGCATACATTACTAAACCTTTTTTAGCTAAAGACCTATTACAAACTGTGCAAAAATTATTGGGCAATATTTAATTTTAATTAATATTTTCCTTAAAATTGCATTTGTACAATTACCCTAATTTTATTTTATAGCGAATCTATCCTTTATTCAAGGGATTTTTTTGTTTTAACACCTATGTTACTTTTGCAAGTAATCTAGATGTATTATAAATACATCGTAAAACAATTTGATATGAAACAATTATTATTTATTGTGTGTTGTTGTTGTGTGTTTTCTAGTTTTGCAATAACACCAAATACAAAACAACCAAGAGCCAAATACTCAACTAAAAAAGTATATGAGCCTGCTTACGACAGTGCATATATTTATTACACTAAAGGTTGGGAATCTTACAAAGCACAAGATTTTGGAGCTGCAAGGTATTATTGGGAACGTGGAGCCAATTGCAACAGTAATATTCCTTCACGTTATTCATCTGCATTTAGATTGGCTTTAATGCATCAAAATGGTGAAGGTGTTGGTGTTAATAATGAAATTGCTTTTTATTATTACAACTTGGCTTATGCCAATGGTAAATCAGTAGGTAATGTAGATGCTACAAAAAATATTGCTTCGTATTACGAAAGTGGCATTGTGGTAGCAAAAGATAACAGAAAGGCATTGGAATGGTATTTAAAAGCAAAAAGACAAGGTAATAAATACTGTGATGAAGATATTGCAAGAGTAAGACAAAAAATTGCACAGAATCTATAATAACTATCTGAACTAATTTAAAATAGTCGCCAATTGGCGACTATTTTTTTGGTGGCATAAAATAATAGACGATTATTGTATTGATAATTTGATGTAATGTCTAAAATAACTGTTCCAACAAGTTTAAATATTAATCTAGAATTTAACTTAGCCCCTTTCCATAAGAGATTTCTGGCTTGGTTAATAGATGTAGGTGTATTGTTTTGTTATTATCAAGTTATTTCATTAATTGTTTCTCCACTAGAAAAAAAAATTGATATTGAAGGAACAGCCAACACGCATTGGCTTGAGTTAATTACATTGCTTCCTGTAGCATTTTATCCTTTGGTTTGTGAATACACAATGAAAGGGCAAACTATTGGTAAAAAATTAATGAAAGTTAAAATAATTAATGAAACTGGTGGCAATGCAACACTTAGTCAATATATGTTGCGTTGGCTAATTCGTGTTGGTGATTTTTATCTAGTAATTATTATGTTATTGTTTATTGCATTGGGGCCAATTGGATTTGTTTTTCTTTTCTTTTTTGGATTTGTAGGCATTCTTGCTTTTGTAGATTTTTTGTGTATGATTATTGGCAAAAAAGGACAAAGATTAGGAGACATTGCTGCTGGTACACTTTTAATAAACACCAAAACACAACACGTTTTAAATGAAACTGTTTTTATGGAAGTTGAAGATAATTATACAGTTCAATATCCTGAAGTAATGAAATTAAGCGATAGAGATTTGAATACTATAAAAAACATTCACAACACATTAATTAAAAAATATGATTTTTATTTAGCAGAAAATACAGCCACTAAAATAAAATCTGTTTTAAATATTTATAGCAATAAAGCACCAATAGATTTTATAGAAACTGTTTTAAAAGACTATAATTATTTAGGCACAAGATAGTTAAAAGAATAAGATATTTATTTCAAGCATAATACAATAAATTTTGTAGTTTTAAACTTGCTATTCTAATACCATTTTCTACTGCATTTTCAATCGATACATTATTTAAATAAGCACTAAAAAAGCCAGCCCAAAAAGAATCTCCAGCTCCTGTAGCATTTTTTACTTTTATATTATGTGCTGCAATAAAATTCCAGCTTAATAAATTTGTTTTAAAGTAAACACCTTTTGAACCACAGGTTAAACAAATTGCAGTTGCATTAATAGTGCTTTGAAATTGCATAGCTTCATCTTCGCTGATTTGTTTATCT